>DODG01000419.1 GCA_003509065.1 Acidobacteriota bacterium | reverse complement strand
CGACTTGTTGTTGTCGGATCGTGCTGTTCATGTAAACCAGGAAGTTCTGCAGGAGACGGTTGTATGCCAAAGTTTGCTGCCAATCTAACCATGATGTTCACCGAAGTTGATTTCACTGAGAGATTTTCTCTAGCTGCGGACGCAGGATTCAAGGCGGTTGAATTTCTCTTTCCTTATCCGTATGCAGCCGAACGCCTCAAGTCGCTTCTTGATGACAACGGTTTAGAACTCGTCTTACATAATTTTCCTGCTGGAGATTGGCAAGCTGGAGATCGAGGTATCGCGTGTCTACCGGATCGGATACAAGAGTTTCAAGATGGTGTGGGACAGGCGATCGAGTACGCGAAGACCCTTGGCTGTCGGCGACTCAACAGCCTTGCTGGTATCGCGCCCAAAGGGACAGATCAAGGGCAGCTTCGACAGGTGTTTGTCGAGAATATCGGATTTGCGGCGACTTCTTGTGCGAAGGAAGGCATTACTCTACTCATTGAACCGATTAACACTCAGGACATACCAGATTTTTTCTTGAGGAATACGCAGCAAGCACTTGAAATTCTAAAAGACGTTGGAGCAGACAACGTCAAACTTCAATACGATATTTATCACATGCAGATCATGGAGGGCAATTTAGCGCGAACAATAGAGGAACACATCGACATTATCGATCATATACAGTTGGCTGATAACCCGGGACGTCATGAGCCTGGCACTGGTGAAATACGCTACCCATTCCTGTTTCAACATATCGACAAATTGAAATATGCCGGTTGGATTGGATGCGAGTACAAGCCTGCTGAAGACACTAGAGCTGGGCTAGGCTGGCTGAACACTTTGACATAACTGACACTACGAGAAAGGTATTAAGTAATGCAGATTGGTTTTATTGGACTGGGCATCATGGGCGGTCCCATGGCCGGACACCTGCAGGCCGGAGGTCATTCACTGCATACCGTTAAACATCGCTCCCCGTTGCCTCAGGCGAATCTTGATGCAGGAGCGGTTGAGCACGCCAGCGCGACCGAAGTAACACGGTCCTCGGATATCGTTATCACGATAGTGCCTGATACACCCGATGTGGAACAGGTGTTGTTCGGAGAGCAAGGTGTCGCTGCCGGGTTGAGTCCTGGAAAGATTGTTGTAGATATGAGTTCGATCTCTCCGATTGAGACAAAAAACTTTGCTGCACGTATCAATCAAATGGGTTGCGAGTACTTAGATGCGCCCGTTTCCGGTGGACAGGTAGGCGCAAAAGCTGGGATGCTCACGATTATGGTGGGAGGGTCACAAGAAACCTTTGACACAGTTAAGCCACTCTTTGACCTGATGGGAAAAAACATTACTTTGGTCGGTGAGAATGGCGCTGGCCAGACGGCGAAGGTCGCTAATCAGATTATCGTGGCACTGACTATCGAGGCAGTGGGTGAGGCCTTGGTTTTCGCATCGAAGGCCGGTGTTGATCCAAGCCGAGTGCGGGACGCGTTAATGGGTGGGTTTGCAAACTCCAAGATTTTAGAAATCCATGGTGATCGGATGATCAAGCGGACATTCGATCCAGGTTTTCGGATCGAGTTACATCAAAAAGACCTTAATATCGCATTGAGTGGTGCCAGCGCACTTGGCTTGAGCCTGCCCAATACAGTCACGGCACAAGAACTATTCAACGATTGTGCCGCAAACGGCTGGGCGGAGTTGGACCACTCGGCGATGGTTAAGGCGTTAGAAAAGCGTGCAGGTCACGCTGTAGCGGCGGACTAGCGTTTCTGGCAAATTGTATTTCTAGAACGGAGGGAACACGATGAGCGTTGGGATCCTATCAATAATGTCACTGCTGCCTATTATTGCGGTAGCCGTGTTTCTCGTCTTGCTTCGATGGCCGGCAAGTCGTGCCATGCCTTTGTCATTCGGCGTCGCGATCCTTCTCGCCTTGGGAGTGTGGCAGGTGCCGGCAGTGCAGGTTATCGCCGCCTCGATCAATGGCTTAATTGTGGCACTCACGCTGCTGTACATAATTTTCGGTGCGATTTTATTATTGAACACACTGCAGGAAAGTGGAGCTCTCAAGGTTATTCGTAAAGGGTTCACGGATATCACTCCCGATCGTCGAGTGCAGGTGATTATCATCGCATGGCTCTTCGGTGCGTTCATTGAAGGGACAGCGGGTTTCGGCACGCCCGCTGCGGTGGCAGTTCCATTATTGGTTGGCCTTGGTTTTCCTGGCATGGCAGCGGTAATGGCCGGCATGATTATTCAAAGTACGCCGGTCAGTTTCGGTGCGGCGGGCACTCCGATCCTTGTGGGTGTCAACAACGGTCTATCCGGGTCTCCAGCGATTGTGGAGTATGCGGCTCAACTTGGATATATGGACTGGAATGCGTTTCTGGCATTTATTGGTGTGAAAGTTGCAATCTTGCACGCAACAGCAGGGACGTTCGTGCCACTTATTCTCGTCGCGGCAATGACCCGCTTTTTCGGGAAGAACCGGTCAGTGAAAGAAGGTCTTCAAGTTTGGAAATTTGCCCTATTCGCCTCCTTGGCGATGACAATTCCGTATCTGGCAGCGGCCTATTTCTTGGGACCAGAATTTCCAACGTTGCTTGGCAGCCTCACGGGCTTGGTGATCGTTATCACTTTTGCAAGAAACGGTATTCTCGTTCCGAAACCTGACCAGGCCTGGGATTTTGAATCGAAAGAGACTTGGCCTGCTGAATGGACTGGTTCGATCCAGCCGAAGGACATTTCACATCACAGTGGGTCAATGAGTTTAATGAAAGCCTGGATGCCGTACGTGCTGGTTGCTGCGTTTTTACTCATCTCGCGCTTACGGTTTCTTCCAGTCGGCAGTTGGCTCCAAGAATGGACCATTACATGGCCCAATATATTCGGCACGAATATCACAGCGAATGTGCAGCCGCTGTTTTTACCAGGCACCATCTTCGTCGTGGTTTCTCTCATTACTTGGGGACTCCACCGTATTCCAATAGAGTCATACAAAACTTCATGGAGAGCATCACTTAAGGTGACTATGGCTGCTTCGGTTGCGTTGGTCTTTACGGTGCCCATGGTCCAAGTGTTTCTTAATAGTGGCGGTGGTGCGGCTGGTTATGAAGAAATGCCAATTGCACTAGCGGGTGGCGTTTTTGCACTAGTAGGGTCGGCGTGGCCGATTTTTGCTCCGTTTATTGGTGGTATTGGTGCTGCTGTTGCCGGGAGCAACACAGTCAGCAATATGATGTTTTCGTCGTTCCAGTTTGACATGGGTCAACGGATCGCCGTGGATCCAACTTGGATGGTGGCGTTACAGGCCGTTGGTGGTGCTGCAGGAAATATGATTTGTGTGCACAACGTGGTGGCCGCGTCGGCTGTAGTAGGGCTGTTAGGTCGTGAAGGGGCAGTAATACGCCTGACGGCTGTGCCATTTTTCTATTACGCGTTATTACCGGGAGCCCTTGGGTACCTCATTGTGCGGTACGCAGAGACCGGTATCATGAATATGGGTTCGGTGCTGGTTGTTCTCATTCTGGCCACGTTCGTCTACATGATCGCACGTCATGGTGGTCAAGAACATTGA
>DODG01000330.1 GCA_003509065.1 Acidobacteriota bacterium | reverse complement strand
TCGAGAGGGTTGTTGGAGTTGACGTGAAATCCTTCTTGTAGACGAACTTGTAACGCTGCGTTGACGACTGTGCCTGCGTGCACTGCATCAGACTCCACAAGACTGTGGGTTTCAATTTCGACGACACCAAACTGTCCGTCTACCTCGGCTGGCCAAATTAGCGCAAAAATGCCGAAGAGAAGAGTCCAGGCCCGCACAGACATACCTTCCATCTTAATCCATGATGCGACATTTCACGCTTGGGATATATCAATTCCGACGTTATCCTGAAAGCAAAGGATACTTTTCTGCGTCCGGTACTCAGTTCTTTGATGGGGTCTTCAGGTTGACATTTAAGCTTATGGGTTACGGAAAGTGAACAAGCTAATTAGGACGGCAATCCGAAGCAGTTTATATATCCTGCTGTTTTTGGTGTTTGTGAACTGTGTTTGTGCAGTCGCCGTATCTGCGCAGGAATCCACGCCAGTGGATTCAGAAGCCGACCTATCAGATTTTTACCGACAGCTCGAATTAACCTTACTCTCCGGACGTCCAGCGACCTATCTGGCAATGCTTTCGCCCTCTCTTGTTTCTAGGCCGTCGACACGCCAATTTGTCAGCACCAACGTGGTATCTGGCGTCACGAAGGTCGTTTTGAATGAAATAGGAAGGCTTCCACTCAAAGAAGCCCCCCCGAGCGCTGGTTACGGTATTTTGCTTGAAATTTTTAAAGAACAACGTGGGGCTGGTGAGATGGCCACTTGGTTGTTGAACATCCGTCGGGATATCGATCCTGTTACCAACCGTCCCTTTGGTCAGGGGCCAGAGTGGCGCATAGTTGGGCAAGAACGCCTAACCTCGATTGGCGGAATCTTTCGTCTTGAGTTGCATCCAGAACGCCAGTACATCGTCCGTGACCTCACAATCAGTTCGACCGACTTTACGTTGACACTCCCCGAGGGTATGGCATTCGTGTCTGATACCGGTTCGGGTGTTACGGCCTTGATCTTGCTTGGGCAAGGCCAGATTGAATTCCGCCCAGTTCCATTAGTCGAACGCGAGCAGATCAAGATTTTTTCAGGAGCAGAAGTTTTAAACACAAGATTTACGAGCGCATTTCTTCGGATGAACCCGAATGACTTCGACGCACTGGTGCCGCAAGAGGCGCTGATCGAACGCACGGTCGGAGCACGCGATTTTCGTGCCGCTCAAGAGGTGTTTGATGATTACGCCTTCGAATCGTATGTGGTCGACCTTGGACATTTAAGTGACGATTCTTGGTGGGTGCTACCGAATGAGGGCGATCTGCTCGCAGAAATTCAGACAACGAATTTTGACAACCTCACCTACGTACAAGGAAGCCGTAGAGCCGAAGACATTCAGTTGTTCGATCGAGAAGGCGGCCGAAATATTGCCTTATACGCATCGAAAGAGAAATTGGCTACCCGTGGCTTGTTTTACAACGAAGACGACCTTGTTGATTACGACATCCTTGACTATGAACTTGATGTAAGTTTTTTACCGAAGCGTGATTGGATATCAGGAAAAGCCACCTTAACCCTTCAAGCAGCGTCCGATCTGACGATGCTGTCGGTGCGACTCGCTGATGAACTGACCGTCCGTTCAGTGATTAGCGTGCCCTATGGTCCACTGATGCCCCTGCGGACGCCAGGTCAAGATTCGATGATTATGGATTTGCCGGAGCGAGTCGATGCCGGAACTCAATTCACCTTAACGGTTGAGTACGAGGGTGAGCTACCTGCTGAGCAAGCCGATCATCAAGCAGTTGTGCCTCGCACCCTCGCACTACTGAATTCCTCCCGACTTGGGCTGCCTACGATTAGGACTGAACCTGAGCCGCATTATCTGTACAGCAGTCTCAGTTACTGGTATCCACAGTCCATGGTCACAGACTTCGCTACTGCAACGATGCGTTTTACGATTCCACCGGGTTTTTCTTGTTTGGGAAGCGGTGTGCCAGTTGGAGCACCCGCCACTGTTAGCAATGGAGACGAACTCGAAGGTGGGAGCCGTCGCTTTGAATTTGAAGCCAGACAGCCTGTTCGGTACCTTGCAGCGATTATCAGTGATTTTCAAGCTGTTGAGTCGACGGTTGTCTCGCTTGATCGTGCCGTCAGGCAGGGTCAAACGCAATCAATTGTGAATGAGGCGACCGTCAACGATGTGTCGCTGTCGGTGTCGTCCAATTTTAGGCAACGGCGCCGAGCTCGAGGACTGTCAACGCGTGCCGAGGACATTCTCAAATTTTACGGATCGCTCATGGGCGAGATGCCATACTCGAGTCTGAGCATAGGACTCATCGAAAGCGATCTTCCTGGAGGTCATAGTCCGGCCTACGCATCACTTTTAAATGAGCCGCTTCAAAACAGCGACTTGATGTGGCGACGGGATCCCGTCTACTTCAGAGACTTCAAAGACTTCTTTCTCGCTCACGAACTGGCACATCAATGGTGGGGTCAAGCCGTGGGGTGGAGCAATTATCATGAGCAGTGGTTGAGCGAAGGTTTGGCGCACTACTTTAGTGCACTATACGCGCGGTACGCAGCGGGTGACGTCGTTTTCAGGCGGGTCACGCGCCAGATGCACGATTGGGCGATACAGCAGTCAGATCAGGGTCCAGTGTATCTTGGTTATCGGCTGGGTCACATCCAGCAGGATACTAGAATTTTTCGTGCTCTCGTTTACAACAAAGCCGCTATGGTGCTGCACATGCTACATCGCCTTCTAGGTGACGAAACTTTTTTTTCAGGATTACGACGCTTTTATCAAAGCCGGAAATTTCAAAAAGCTGGCACTGAAGATCTACGGCTCGCTTTCGAAGAGGTCAGTAACATTTCGCTTCAGCAATTTTTTGATCGCTGGATTCACGAAGCCGGCCTGCCCGAACTACGCTTCAGTTATGAGACATCTTCTAGGCCGATTCAAGAAGGAGGCGATACTCAAGCCCTTCAAAATTCGGATGTTCATCTTCGTTTCGAGCAGTTGACCAACCTTTTATATGAGGTTCCTGTGACGGTTACGTTGCAATACGCGGACGGCAATTCACAGGACATCGTTATTAATATTGCGGATCGCTTAACTGAGGCGCGAGTTCCACTGGCAGGGGTTCTTCGTCGTGTGGAGGTCAATCGGGACTATGCGGCTTTAGCGTTAATCTCGGACTGAGAACGAATGCAACGGTAAGTGGTTGCTCTAAATGGAGCCTGTCCTCGATCAAAACCGATGGAAGGCGTTATTGGTATCCGGTTCAAACGTGAGGCGCTAATTTAAGAACTGATTCGTAAATGTAGATATCAATTCGTAGATTTCAGTCAACTCTTTCGGATCGGCTAGGAATACAACTCTAAAAAATCCTCCCTCTG
Source organism: Acidobacteriota bacterium (assembly GCA_003509065.1). Next base: position 11,455 of record DODG01000330.1, on the reverse strand, counting down.
CAGGTAGGCCAAACCCGGATCCATAGACACAGAGCACGCCGGTCGATCGTAATAAACCCAGCACATAGTCTTCATCGGTTTTACCGGCCGGTAAAGACACCTGCGGCATAGCGTAGAATGCCGCGCTTGGCGTTACGCATTTAATACCGTCAATAGCATTAAGACAGGAGCTCGTTAGCTCAGCTCGTTCGCGGAGTGCCTTGGTAAATACCTGTAGGTGTGATCGATCGTTAGAGAGCGCAGCAAGAATAGCAGCTTGCATAGGGCCATTACTGCAAACGCGTCCATCCGCCAACTTCTTGATGGCTGCCAGCACGTCATCCATTCGTGGGTTGGCCCCGACGGCCATCCATCCCGCTCGCCAGCCTGGTGCCAAGTAAGCTTTCGACAGTGATGAAAACGAAATAAACGGCGCTTCTGGGTCCAGCAAACCCATGGGTGGTACCGGTCCGTCGTATCCTAGATCGCCATAGACTTCATCAGCTAGCAGCACGAATCCATGACTCGACGCTAGCTCTAGCATGGCTCGTTGGGTCGCTTCCGGATAGATTGCGCCGGTTGGATTGTTTGGGTTGATGGCTACTAACGCACGGGTCTTCGGGCTGACTAGGCTACGAAGATGATCTAGATCTGGCAGCCACCCGTTTGTTGGGTCCGTTCTATAGAACACGGCCCGAGCCCCCAACTTAGCGAGCACGGCAGTGTATAAGGGATAGGTTGGTAATGGTATGAGTACTTCGTCTTCAGCATCAACGAGAGCACTTAAGGCTAATTCAATCCCTTCAGAAGTTCCTGCTGTCAGGAGTACTCTGTCCGCATCAATGTTAAGTCCCCGCGCTACGAAATCGGCAGCGACCGCTTCACGAGCAGATTGAATACCCGTCGATGGCGTGTAACCGTTCTGATCATCGCGCATTGCTCGCTCCACCGCTTCAATAAGATGTGGTGGTGTTTTGAAACCGAATGGAATAGGGTCTCCAATGTTTAGGTAACGAACACGTGTACCGGCGGCTTCCACCTTCAAGGCTTCGGCCACAATATTTCGAATCGCATAACTAAAACCATGAACTCGGCTAGCGACTTGGATAGCTGACATCGTCTGAGGATTCATACTTATGATTTTAGCCCATCCCATGAGCGCCAAGCCAACTCTCAGGTTAAGGACAAGGTTGACCTAGCTTGTGAGATACAAGGCTTCCATACCGGATGTCCTTGTCTTACTAGTAGTTATCGCCAACAAATAGCGACATGTTCGTTTCTTCCTCAACACGGTATGATCAGATTGGAAAGTTCATATTAATCCTTTGGCTGCGACTTAAATTTGGACGCTCGACTGAACTACTATTTGGATGGGACTAATTTGAAATACCAGAGTGAAACGGAGAGCAGGCATGATGTTTATCTCTAGACTTATTACGACTTGTCTCGTGCTTCTTGTATGTCATCAGATCGAGCTTCAGGCGACTTCCCAGTCTATCGAATTCACTGAGGCAACCCTTGATAACGGCTTACGGATCGTCGTTGCCGAAGACCACGTTGCACCGGTTGTGTCGATAGCGGTCAACTACGAAGTCGGATCTCGAGATGAGCGCCGAGGGCGCACCGGCTTTGCGCATCTATTCGAGCATATGATGTTCGAAGGATCGGAGAACGTCGGTGACGGTGAGCACGTCCTGCTAATCGGTAATAACGGTGGTGATGTTAATGGGACTACCAATAAAGACCGAACCATTTATTTTGAACGAATGCCTTCAAACCAACTTGATTTGGCACTCTTTCTTGAAGCCGATCGGATGGCCTCTCTCGATATCACACAAGAGAATCTAGATAATCAACGCCAAGCAGTGCAAGAAGAGCGCCGTCTCAGAATTGACAATCAACCGTATGGTCACGTCTTTGAGGTTGTTGACGAACTGGCCTACACAAATTTCGCGTACGCTCACTCGGTTATCGGGTCGATGACCGACTTGTCAGCGGCAACTATCACTGATGTTGCATCATTTTTTCGGACCTACTACGCACCAAACAATGCAGTGTTGGCAATTGTCGGTGATGTTGATGCCGAGACGGCTATTGAGAAAGCCCGACAACGTTTTGGGTCGATTCCTCGACAGCCCGACCCGCCAAGAGTTGACCTAACTGAACCAACGCAGACTACTGAGCGTCGGGCGAGTTACGATGACCCGCTGGCTCGGCTTGCCCGAATAGATATTGCTTATCACATTCCTGAAAGCCTGAGCTCTGACCACGATGCTCTGAGCGTTCTCGCCACAGTCTTGTCGTCGGGTCGGAGCTCGCGACTGTATCAATCAATCGTTCGCGAGACCCAACTGGGCGTGAACGTTGGCGCTTTTGCAGTCGACAATCGCGGTCCCACTCTTTTTCGAGTGGTTGGCATTGCCGCGCCTGGTGCCGACGTCTTCCAACTTGAAACCAACATCTACGAGCAAATCGAGCGGATCAAACAAGAGCCCGTTGAGGCGTGGGAGCTAGAAAAGGCGCGTAATGGGGCACGTCGTTCGTTCGTCTCAAGTTTAGGCAGTTCCTTACAACGGGCCATAGCCTTGTCTCGTTATGCCTTGTTCTATGACGACCCAGGGCTGATTAATTCGCGAGCAGAACGTGTGGCTGACGTGTCAATTGAAGACCTGCAGCGTGTAGCACGCCAGTATTTGGTTAAGAACAATAGGACGGTGGTTGTTACGCAACCAGCATCGGCAGACGAGCAAACACAAAAGTCAACTAGAGAGGAACAGTTTTAATGTTGCAAAGAAAAGTCTGCTCGATCACTTTGATTCTAGTTTGGTTGCCTCTTGCCAGTGTAATGCTGGCAGTTCAGGTGTCAGCACAGGAGGCGCAGACGATTGTTGGCGCAGAAATTAAGGGGCTGGCGCCGGTGTCGCAGGAGATTCTGCAGGTAGAGTTACCGAAAGCAGCCGAAATACAGCTAGATAACGGTTTGCGTTTGATGGTCCTTGAAGATCATCGAGTCCCGCTCGTTTCTTTTCAGATAATTTTAATCGGCGCAGGTGGTTATTACGATCCGCCAGACCATCCTGGCCTGGCCAATTTCACTGCTTCCTTACTAATCGAAGGAACAACTTCGCGTACCTCTGTAGAGAATGCTCAAGCGCTTGAGACTCTTGCGGCGCGTCTCACTGTTTCAACCGACATGTCACTGCAGGCAGCGAGTGTGAGTGGATCGAGCCTTAGTGAAAATTTGGATGAAGTACTTGGTCTGGCGGCTGACGTTTTACTCAGACCAACGTTTCCGACTGAGGAGCTAACTCGTTTCAAAGAGCGTGAACAAGCACGGCTCGTGCAGCAGCGCACCCGACCAAGATTTTTGGCAATTGAACGACTAGCCAAGGTCGTTTATGGTGATCACCCAGCTGGACGAGTCGCACCAACCTCTGAGTCTTTAGACAAAACAACTCGTGACGACCTGTTACGGTTTCACAAGTTACATTACGTTCCAGACCATGCAGTGTTTGCTATAGCAGGTGATATATCGATGATCGAAGCCCGCTCAAAAGTCGAACAACATTTTAATGGATGGAAGCGAGCGGGCTCACAGATTCCCACTGTATCCGACCCCAAACCGATTGGTCTTTCAAAACTTTATCTAATCAACCGTACAAATTCCGTGCAGACAAATCTTGTTATTGGCACGCAAGCAATTAACCGGATTAGCGCTGACTACGATGCTTTAACCGTGATGAATCATATTGTCGGTGGTAGTGCTACTGGACGACTGTTTATGAACCTCCGCGAAGACAAGGGCTATACATACGGGGCATACAGTTCTTTTACAGCCCTACGCTATCGTGGTGACTGGGATGCTTCGACCGAAGTCCGCACTGAAGTGACAAAGGACGCACTACTAGAACTCCTGCGCGAACTGAAAAGAATTCGTGACGAACCAGTGCCCGGACCTGAGTTTCAGGATGCACAGCGCTCACTTGTGGCCAGTTTCGCTCTCTCATTGGAATCTCCCGCGACCTTGCTGAATAATTCCGTGGTGCGCTATTTGTACGATCTACCCATAGATTACTGGGATCGCTATCCTGAGCGAATCATGTTAGTGACACCGAAGCAGGTGCAAGATGTTGCGGTACGCTATCTTGACTCCGACCGCTTACAGGTGATTGCGGTTGGTAATGGTGAAGAGATTGCTAGCATGCTGCAATCTTTTGGTGCCGTCGAAGTGTATGACGACCAAGGTGTTTTTGTAGAGACAATCGGCGTCAGTCGCTGAGTTAATATTACTAATGGACACGTCTTTCCTTGACTCGACACTCGATCGCACCACCATCAAACCTGACGAAATCCTTGCACCAGAACAGCTGACCGCGTGGTACCGGGCAATGACGTTGGCTCGGAAGTGTGACCAAAAATTGGCGGCACTCTATCGGCAAGGAAAAATTACTGGCGCCGTTTACTTAGGCATCGGCCAGGAGGCGATTTGTACTGGCGCAGTGAGCCTACTCCAGCCAAATGACTATTTTTCAACAGTGGCACGGGGACTGGCCGGCTGGTTTCTACGCGGAGTCGAACCGAAACAGGTAATTGCTCGTTGGCTGGGTCGTGATGTTCCTCCGTCCCATGGTCGCGAGCTAGGTTTGTTTTTGGCCGATATAGAACGATATGGGATAGCGCCCTATCACAATGGGTCGATGGCCTCATGGATTCCTTCTGGTGCTGGCTTTGCATTGGCTTTTAAGATCAAGAAACAGCCTCGTGTCTACGTCGCTTTTACTGGGGATGGGGCGACCAGTCCAGGCGATTTTTATGAAGGGTTGAATTTCGCCGCTATCCATAAACTCCCATTGGTCGTCATTGTTGAAAACAACTGCTTTGCCTACTCCACGCCCGTCGATAAACAGATGCCAGTAGCGAACGTAGCTGATCGAGCACCTGCATTCAATATTCCGTCTGAAATTGCCTTCGGAAACGATATCTTCGAGGTTCGCCGTGTGGCGAAGCGCGCCATTGATCATGCACGTGCCGGTAAGGGTCCGTACCTGGTGGAATTTAAGACCTTTCGTACGCATGGTCACGGTGAGCACGATGACATGGGGTATGTGGATGCTGAGTTACGGACATTCTGGGAGCGGCGGGACCCTCTTCGCTTGTTTCGAGAGTATCTGTGCGGGGCGGACGGCTTTGGTAAGGCTGCGATACAGGCGCTAGATAACGAGTGCACAGAAGTGATTGATGCTGCTGTGATATGGGCAGAAGCACAACCCGAACCAGATCCTGAGTCAGTCGGCCAGAGGGTTTTTGCTCCTTGAACACTACGAGCTAATTTTATGGCGGTTATCACTTACTTAGAGGCTATTAGCCAAGGTCTTCGCGAAGAAATGCAGCGCGATTCAGACGTCATTCTTTTGGGTGAGGATATTGCTGTCTTTGGTGGTGCGTTCAAGGTGACTCGAGGTTTCTTGGAAGAGTTTGGGGCCGATCGAGTGATCGATACACCAATAAGTGAAAGTGGCTTCACTGGGGCAGCCTGCGGAGCAGCGGTTGAGGGACTTCGTCCGGTTGTAGAGTTCCAATTCGCTGATTTCATAGCGTGTGCATTCGACCAAATCGTGAACTACGCCGCAAAGAACTATTACCGCTGGGGTATTCCTATGCCTGTAGTTTTTCGGTGTCCATCAGGTGGAGGTTTCAGAGGCGGCCCGTATCATTCACAAAACCCTGAAGCTTGGTTTACGCACGTCCCTGGATTAAAGGTAGTGCAGCCATCGACACCCTACGATGCGAAAGGCCTTCTTAAAGCGGCCATTCGCGACAATAACCCAGTCATCTATTTCGAACACAAACATCTGTACAGACGCATCAAGGAAGACGTGCCCGACGAAGATTACATCGTGCCACTGGGTGTGGCCGATATTAAGCGAAAAGGCTCGGACTTAACGATCGTTACTTATGGTGCCATGGTGCATGCATCGCTGGACGTTGCTGAACGGTTATCAAAAGAAGGGGCTGAATGTGAAGTAATTGATCTACGTAGTTTGAGTCCACTCGACCGGAATACTTTTCTTGAGAGCGTTCGGAAGACCTCAAGAGCCCTTGTGGTGCACGAGGCTCAGCTGACAGGTGGTTTTGGCGGTGAGGTAGCAGCGATCATCGCGCAGGAAGCATTTGATGTTCTTGATGCCCCAGTTACTCGCGTTGCCGCCCTCGATGTGCCGGCGCCGTTTGCTGCACCACTTGAAGATGCAATGCTTCCGAACCCAGAGAAGATTTACAATGCTGCTTGTAAGGTCCTTGGATACTAAACTAGTAACGGAGACTAAAAACTAAGCCATGATCAAAGTTGTAATGCCTCAGATGGGTGAATCCATCGCCGAAGGAACAATCATTAAGTGGCTGAAAGCTGCTGGAGATCAGGTGGAGCGGGACGAGCCTCTTTTTGAAATTACCACCGATAAAGTTGATACGGAGGTACCTTCACCGGCATCCGGTATGCTCAAGACAATTCTTGTAGCCGAAGGTGAAACAGTCGACGTAGGGGCAACAGTGGCAGAAGTCGAGGTGGCGGATTCGGATACCACGGTGGAATCGGCGCAGTCCGACCCTCTACTCACAAACACCTCACAGACTGACACTGATTCAAAGGAGGGAGATGTCAACGCCTCCGCACATTTTCGTACCAAAAAACCTGTTCAATTGGTGTCTTTTAAGCGAACACAAAGATCAGCTGGAAGGTCGACTTCCAGTGAAACTGGCCAGTCTTTCAGCCCTGCCGTGCTTGCGTTGGCTCGGCGTGAGAACGTCACACTTAAGACCTTGAGTGATATACAAGGTTCTGGCCATGGTGGGCGCTTAACGAAACGAGACGTTGAGCAGTATCTCAAGAACCACGCAGATGATTCCACAGGTCCAATGGTTTCGCGAGGCAGTCTGGCGAATCCACCTGCCGAGTATATCTATCAACCAAAGCCTGAAGACGAACGTGTCCCGATGACTCCAATCCGTCGGAAAATCGCAAAGCACATGAGTTGGTCAACCAAAATCAGTCCTCACGCTACGGCAATGAATGAATGCGACATGTCTCACGTCAAAGCACTTATTGAACGCGACGGTGAGCAGTTTGCGGCCACAGCAGGTGCGCCGTTGACCTATACGGTGCTGGTGGGTGAAGCGGTGGTCAAGGCTCTTGAAGAGTTTCCAGCGTTGAATGCTTCTGTAGTGGGAGATGATATTGTTCTCAAGCCAGCCGTCAATTTGAGTGTTGCCGTTGCGTTACCCGATACGGGAGAACTGATTGTGCCAGTGATTCACGGAGCTAACGTGCTCTCTCGCGTCGAACTCGCTAGTGCAATTAAGGATTTAGCAATCCGGGCTCGATCACGGCAGCTTAAGCCTGAGGATGTGCAAGGAGGAACATTCACATTGACCAACCCGGGTGTGTTTGGCGGGCTCACTGGAACACCAATTATTAATCAGCCCCAAGTCGCCATTCTCGGTCTGGGCGCTGTCGTAAACCGTCCGGTCGTGGTGGATGACAGTATTACAATCAGGCCAATCATGATGCTCTCACTTGCCTTCGATCATCGTGCAGTCGATGGCATGCTGGCGTTTCAGTATCTCGCGAGCGTGAAACAACAGCTTGAGCAGCTTTCCTAATAGTTTGCTTTAATTAATGTTGTGTTACTCACCTCGGGGTGAGTCCAGCCGCGTTTTGTCTCCCCTGGAGTACAACATCTTCCGGCAAGTATGGATTTGAGGCGGCTTTGTCAGAATGGCAGCAACGGCCGTTCAGCAAGTGACCAAGTCAAGGTCGTTCCGTAAAGGATCAAGGCTAAGGAAATACCTTGGAAGATCAGTGTTGTTCGGTGCTTACCATTTGGATTGACCATCTTACGGGCTCGCGCGACGCCAATATGCGCAAACACAAGCGCCACGAGCATGATGGTCGGGTGTTCGACAATCCAGAAACGGACCACGGAGTTACCCATTGCCTCACCCATGTTCTGAAACGCCGAAGTCGTTATAGTGCTGAATTTGAAATACATTAGGATACCCAGCAGCATCTGGACATCAAGCGAAATAGCGAACAGTCTGGAGAATTTTGCGTCGCTTTCAATCCATGTAGCTGGTGTTTTGGTTAAGCCCGCTGCGGCACGTCCAATCGCTACGAGCCCGCATGCAATAGCAACCCAACGGAGCAGAGAATGAAGGATCAGAATTAGGTTTAGCATCTGTACAGGATACAGGATTTACGACAAAACTACAGAACGCTGAAGCAGAGTAAGTTCTGGCAAGGCTGTCACTCATCGCCGTATCGAACGGCTGGGCTGCCAGACGGGTGGAAAACACCGAGCAAACGAATTGGTGTAGCCTCAAGATTTTTCAGCGAGTGACTGACTTGGCGTGGAAGGTAGATACAGGTGCCAGGTTCCACCGGTTCTTCCTTGCCATCGGCCCACATTACACCCCTTCCCTCAACAACATAGAGTGCTTCTTCATAGGTGTGGTAATGCGGTGGCGCTTCAGAGGTCGGGATCAGTCCGATGAATTGTGTGACGCGCTGACAGCCTACACTTTTATCAGCGAGGAGTTTGAACGATCGAATGCCCGTCATGAGTGATTCTCGCTCACGCTCGTGAAGACACCGCGTCGGGATCGCACTATGTATATCAATGGGTGTTGTACGGGGTGGCAGGTCAAACACGGAGTTAGCGATTTGGGGACAACAGACGCTGACGATTTCCAAATCACCGAACGGTGCGTCAAAACAGCACTCAGCGTCTGGAGGGACATAAACGGCTGAACCGGCTTCAAGTTCGTACCGATGACCATTGATGTAGCAAGCGCCCGACCCTGCCACGGTAAAATGCACTTCTTCGCTTGTGGGATTCACTTGACCGGGAGACAGACCCTGGTCGAAATGGCTAACTGATTGTTCAATGTCACGCGCATTAATAGTCGACCCAATTGTGCGACGACGTGTCCGGGTTCCTTCCTGGTAGAGCTTGCCATCGTTCACACCAATTACACGACAGCCACCCCCTAGTCGACCCATGTTGACAGCATTCCCTCACCTTTCAATTTTTAACGTTACCCTCTTCCCGTTCGAGCAGCGACACTTCGGTTTCCAGGGCTTCAATTACCGCTAGGATATCCTCTTCTACGTTATATCCGTGGAAGGACACTCGCAACCCATTGTCACGGCTCGAAACGATGACTCCCCGCGCCGCGAGACGACTCACTAGTAAAGGCGCGTCGGTTGATCGTAAAACAACTAATGGGCTGTGTTTGCGGGTAGTGGGTGGCGTAGCTACCGAGAAGCCTTCCTGTCGCGCCCAGGCAGTGAACCGTTTTGTTAAGGTAGCAATTTGCTCTTCGATGGCTGCGTAACCAACGGCCTCCAGTAGATCCAATCCAGCTTGGGCGGCGTAAATGTCTAGGATGGGTGGTGTGCCGGCTTCGAAGCGTCTAGCACTAGACGACCAGGTGACAGTCTGGATATCAAAGTCAAACGGGTTTGCACGGCCGAACCAACCGGTTAGTGTCGGCTTAAATTTTGGAAGTAGGTCACGTCGAACATACAGAAACGCCAAGCCTGGCGGTCCAAGCAGATATTTTTGGCAGCCGGTAACCATGAAATCGACACCAAGTGCGTGCACATCAATAGGTCCGGTACCAGTACGTTGGTAGTCGTCCAACAAGATTAAAGCACCCCGGTCTTGACACAAGGCGACCAATCCCGCAATGTCAGTTCGATGACCGTTTTTGTAGCACACGTCAGTTGTGGGAACGATCAAGGTACGCGCGTTAATGGTCGTTGCATAACTCTCTAACGGAAGTTCATTCCCATGTGCCCGCACCCACTCGATCGTGGCCCCGCGGGACTGCTGCGCCAACCAAATCTGTGTCATTGTTGGAAACTCGAATTCTCCTATCGCAACGTGATTCCGTGTGTCCTTATAAGACATGGCACTGGCAAGCGCGCTAATACCCACCGACGCACTTGGGAGAATGGCAACCTCATCCGAATCAGCGCCGATGGATCGTGCAAACGTTGATCGAAGTTGCTCCATTTGGTCTAGCCAGCGCTCCCATGGAGAGCCGTAGGCATGCCAGGATTCGACGAACGAATGAATTGCTGCCTCGACATCAGTCGACAACGCCCCTTTTGAGCAGTTATTCAAATACGTTCGCTGTTCGAGCAATGGAAAACGCCGGCGAAACTCTGGAAGTGTTAAAGCTGACATAAAGCAATGTTTACAAGATAGAAAAGCATTTCACCAACGTCAAGCCTTCTCCTAGAGATAGTAAGATGAATAGAGACAAATTAATGACTGAATCTTCGTTCACTAATTTATCCCGTGATATTGGCTATATTGACCTTTGTTTTCAGGGCAATCGACAGGTTATTGCGACGGCTGTGATTCACCGGCTAGCTGGTACAGTGCTCGTTGATCCTGGGCCAACGACTTGCCTCACGACGTTACGCGAGACACTGGCGCAACGTGGTATTGGGATTCGAGATCTGGACGCCGTTCTACTTACCCACATCCACCTTGACCACGCTGGTGCAACTGGTGCCCTCGTTCGAGAGAATCCTGGTATCAAGGTGTATGTCCACGAACGCGGTGCCCGCCACATGGTTGACCCGACTCGTCTCCTAGACAGCGCCAAACAAGTATGGGGTGATGATATGGACCGCTTGTGGGGTGAGGTTTTACCTGTGCCGCAGGCTAATCTTCGCGTACTGAAAGGGGGTGAGAGGATTACATTTGGAGAACGGGATCTGGAAGTGGCTTACACGCCCGGTCATGCCCGACACCATGTTAGCTATTTTGATCGTTCCAGCAGCATCGCATTTGTAGGTGATGTGGCTGGTATCCGGGTTGGGCCGACTCCTTACGTGTTTCCTCCCACACCACCGCCAGATATTGATATCCGTGCCTGGAAGGAATCCGCTGCCCTGGTCGACTCGTGGCACGCCGAGACTTTATTCTTAACCCATTTCGGACCGCATAATGCGCCGTCCGTGCATTTGCGATTGTTGATTCAACATCTCGATGAAATGACGGAAATCGCTCGTCGCGTTATCCAACAAAACACTAGCGAAGAGGATTACATGGCCTCTTTTGTCGCGGATATGGAAAAGCACGTGCGACAACACTTGCCGGCCGATGACGCCCATCGTTACTTGGAGGCGGCACCACTTGACATGTGTTGGCTTGGCCTGTTTCGGTACTGGAAGAAACAATTCGAGGCTGAGAATTAACGTGAACGCACTCAGCGGGCGCGCTTTAGTTTAAACACGAAACTAACGACACGCGAAAATACTTAGTTTAAGGTTGGAATCTGATTTCCAGCGATCCATACGGATTCAATGGCACGGGTGTTCAGGATGTCGTCTAGCGGATCAGCCGAGAGAACTAACAGGTCCGCCCACTTGCCAGCTTCAAGAGTGCCGACATCTTCTGTT
>DODG01000148.1:5371-13248 GCA_003509065.1 Acidobacteriota bacterium | reverse complement strand
ATTCTCGATGAGGCCATGTCCGACCCGCAGGTAGCTTTTAGACGCGGTCTAGACTGGGATCAAGATGTCCTAAAGGGAGCTCAGGGAACCGCGTATGTGCCGTACACACTCCGTATTGATCCGGATGTTGTCGGCTCAGAATCAATCATTGCAGGGATTCGTGTTGTAGAGCGAGGCGAGACCGTGCCTGGCTCAGCAACCACTCCACAGACTCAAAGTAACGCGCTTGAGCAGGACTCCACCGAGGGGCAGTCGACAGCCTCGCCGGCTGGACTTGGAATAGGATCGTCTGTCACTGAACCCCCGACGTATGCCTTTGAGGACTTTCATTTTGTCACGTTAAGCGATACGCAAATGCAAGATGATGCGTATCAAATTAGTCGAGCGCTTCAAGTGCCAGGTGGGCAGTACGATGTCTACGTCGCGCTCAAGGATTTACAACTCGTCGACACCCCAGACGAATTAATGCAGAACCTCTCTACTGAGGTTCGCCAAGCGGTTTTTAAGTTTGCAGTCAATATCCCGGACTTGTCGAATGATTTATCCACGAGCTCAGTGATGGTATTTGAGCGACTCGAACGCATATCGACAGCCTTGACGCCTGCGCAATTGCGCGAAGATCCATATGCGATTGGATCAATGAGGTTCGTTGTGCGTAATTCGGAGAATTTTAGTGCAGCTGATGAGTTAAAATTTGGATTCTTCATCTATAACATGCAAACCGACACTAATGGCAAACCTGACGTGACAGTCGAGTATAATTTTCACAGGCAAGGTGAGGCTGGGGAGGAGTTCTTTAACGCCACCTCGCCGCAGGAGTTTAATGAGGAAACGTTACGACCAAATTTTAATGCGGAGCTTGGCCACCAGTTGTTAGCCGGGCAGGATGTGCCGTTGTCGGTCTTTCCAGTTGGATCGTATCGTATGGAAATCGCGGTGACAGACAACGCATCGGGTAATTTGTTAACACGCGATATGCACTTCACGGTTGGTGAGTAAAGTGGAATCATGAGAATGTATCCGCGGAGGACTCAATGAGTTATGTGAAGCGATTTGGCGCGGTCGTTTTGCTTGTGGTTGTTGCGAATACTGTTGTGATCGGGCAAGAAACTCTCGAGCAGATTGCTAATGATGAACGGGGATTAATCCACGGAATTGTGTTGGATGTAGATGGTCTGCCTCTCGAAGGAGCAATAGTCTCTGCAATGGGGGCGGATGCGACTTTAATGGCGGTGACTGGGACGGATGGTGTTTATGAGTTGGAGCCGCTGACGCCGGGATCGTATTTGCTGCGTGCACATCTGAGCGGTTTTACGGTGTCAGGTCGTAACTTGGTAGAGGTAACACCCACTAACGAAATTCTTCACCGCTTCGTGTTGTCTTCTCAATCAAGTTCATCTGATGTGTCGATACCACCCGTCTTGACCGCGGGTCTCTTCGAGGCTGAGGCAGAGGTACAACAAGGTGAAGATCTCGAAGATCCCGAGTTAGATGCCGAAAGTGTGCAACAAGTACATGACCACAGCGAATTAGCTTGGCGTTTGCGGCATCTTCGCCGGAACGTGTTAAGGGAGGCGACGCAGGCAGCAGTAGCGAGTACTACAGGGTCCAATTCGTCAGGGAGCATGGTGGCTAAATTTGGCCGTGCCGTTTCTTCATCCGCACGTTTAGCCTCTTCACTGTGGTCACAGATACCGCTGTCGGGCGAGGTAAATTTTCTGACGACCGGGTCATTCGATAGTCCGGCTGATTTGTTTTCAACGAATGCCGGACCTAGGGGTGTGGCATTTATGGAATTAAACACACCCACCAGTAGTAATGGAGAGTGGTCTGTTCAAGGAGCGATGACCCAGGGCGATGTTTCATCGTGGATTCTCGCAGGGTCCTACAGGTCAGAGGTGTCCACTAATCATGCTATGGACATAGGAATGTCTTATAGCACTCAGCGGTACGAGGGTGGGAATCCGGTAGCATTACCGGCGCTCCCGGCCGATAGTCGAACAGTGAGCGCTGTACATGCCTTCGATTCGTGGACGGTGTCACGGTCGGTAAGCCTAGATTACGGGATTGGAGTAGCAAATCACGATTATGTGCAGGGTGCAGCTCTCCTGAGTCCGAAGGCTAGTGTAACCCTTTCACCCATGAAGAACATCCGCATGCGAGCTACGGCAATGCAGTCTGTGCGGGCCCAAGGTGCGGAGGAGTTTTTGCCACCAACGGGTGCCGGACTTTGGTTGCCTCCGGAACGTACGTTTGCTTCATTGTCGAAAGATTCTAGATTCCAACCTCAGCGGTTGCGTCATATAGAAGCGGTCCTTGAACGCGACTTCGGCAGTAATTACGTCATCGGTGTAAGGGCCTTTCGTCAGGCGGTTAATGATCAGATTGTAACGCTGTTTGGCATGTCTGATATTGCTGGCTTTAAGTCCGATGTAGGCCATTATTTGGTAGCCAATGGCGGGAATTTCGACGCTGGTGGCTGGGGCGTCTCGGTCAGTCGGCAATTAGTCAACCGTATTGGGGGCTCGGTTGATTATTCATTCACTCGTGCGCGCTGGGAATCTTCATCCGAATCAGCACTGATCGCTGCACGGGCACCGTCCGCGGCCAAGTTTGGCACTGAAAGCTTTCACGACATTACGACTGTTCTGAATGCAGATGTTCCAGAGACTGCAACACGGTTGTTTGTTGTTTATCGTGTCAACTCGGCATTTGCTAATTCTGGTCGAGGCATGACGAATCGAAATCTTGCGGCACGGTTTGATGTAAAACTAAAACAAGGGTTACCTTTCTTGCGTTTCTCGAATAGCGACTGGGAATTTCTCGTAGCGTTTCGAAATATGTTTAGAGAGGAAATTGGTGTTGGTGCCTACGACGAGTTATTAGTGTTCGATCCACCCAAGCGTATCGTAGGTGGATTACTCGTTCGTTTCTAAGTGGTCTTGGTCGGTGTGGTTGGCGTTCGAGGAATAGATCCGAATCGCCATCGGCAGCCGACCATATTTTTTGCATTTTTTTGGATTCAATAAATTGAAATTGTAATTCAAATAATTGGATGACTCTTTAGGCGACACAAGAGTAATGCGAGCAATGCAAAAAACAGATACCACTCCGAGCATCTGGAAGCGATATCGACATGTCGGCAATATTGCATTGGGCAGCCTGTTTGTATTGGGATTGTTATGCCTCGCGATTGCCAACATTGTTGTTAGGTCGAGCTGGATCGAAGTTGAAGATGGCGTACTGTGGGTTTCTAAGCCAGAGGGTCTGACGGCTCAGGAAATCGATCCAGGATCGGCAGCAGCCAACGCAGGCATTCAGATTGGCGATGTGCTCCTTGCCATCAACGGACGACCTGTGGATTCCACAGATGAGGTGCTTGCAGCGCTTCACGCTAGTGAATCCGGTACAACGTCACGATATGCAATCCTTAGTTTAGGGTCACAAACCCTTCGCGACTTAACATTGCAACCAGTTCCATCTGGCAACCAAGCTCTGTACTTTGTGTTGGCCATCTTGGCTACCTTCACGCTTCTAGTTGGAGCGGTGGTGGTCTTAAGACAATCACGTAAGCCAGCAACGCTTCATTTTTTTTGGTTGACGGTCGCCTTCTTTGGCGTGTTTGCGTTTTCGTTTAGTGGCAGGCTGGATTGGTTAGATTGGATCTTTTACTGGATCGATATCGTTGCTCTGTTGTTGTTAGCGCCATTGTTCATGCACTTTGCCTTGGTGTTTCCAGAACGTTCCCCCGGCTGGCTGCAGAATAAACTTGGTCGTTCTGGGCTTTCCGTCCTTTATGGCCCGGCGGTGGTGCTAGGGGGGCTTCGCACGGGAGCATTGTGGGGCAGCACCCAGTCAGGAATTCAAGTTACGCAGACCATTGAAGTCATCGAGCGGCTTGAAGTCTTCTATTTGCTGCTGTGTATTTCTGGTGGTGCGGTGGTGATGATTCATGCGCTACGTAAGTTGCAATCGGTGACAGCACGCCGACAGTTACGATGGATCATCTGGGGCACCCTGCTGGGCTGTCTACCGTTTATGGTCGGCTACTTAATTCCATGGGTATTGGGGTTTAATCCACCACCTCAAATGGGTTTTACGGCTGTCACACTCGGTCTCGTCCCGCTAGCCTTCGCTTCAGCAATTACTCGTTATCGGTTGATGGATGTTGACGTTATTGTCAAGTGGGCCGTGGTCTACAGCGCGGCCATTCTTACCATTGTCGGTATCTATACAGTGCTACTTCGAATCGCAAGCGAAATGTTTCTCGGTGGTTCGAGGCAATACAACTCAATCGTGGCTGTGCTGGCTACGCTCGTGGTGGTGTTGTTGGCAGCACCGGTAAAAAATGCAATTCAAGCAGCCTTTGATCGTGTTTATTATCGTGATCGTTATGATTATCGAAGAGCCTTGATCGGTTTTGCTCGAGATTTAAATCGCGATCTTAACCTCGAAAGATTAAGTGAGCGGCTCGTCACTCGGGTCACCGAAACCTTTGTGGTGGAACGGATGGCATTGTTGCTAGCGCCGCTGGACAGTGCGGATCAGGAGTTTCGGGTGATTCATGCTGTTGGATTTGACGATCCCATTCCTCGTTTGTCACGAAAATCTGCAGTGGGTGAACGTTTGGGTGTAACTAGGGCTCTGGTGCTCGATGAGCTGGCCAAACGTATCGACAGTGATGACGTTGAGGTGTGGCTGGAGTCGGGTGTTCATTATATTGTTCCGAGCGTGTCAAAAGACAAGACGCTCGCTGTAATAGCTCTAGGACGCAAAGAAAGCGGCGAGCCACTTAGCAGCGAGGACTTAAGCTTGCTCGAGGCAGTTGCGGCTCAGGTTGCGACTGCTCTTGAGAATGGACGTCTTTACGGTCAGTTGCGTGCTAAGGCTGAAGAACTCGATAGACTGCGCGAACTAAGTGAGAACGTTATCGAGTCCTTGAATGACGGGCTGGCTGTTGTAGGGTTAGATGATCGTGTCATTCGTTGGAACCAAGGACTTGAGAAATTGTACGGAGTAGAGCGTAAGGAAGCTATAGGTCAGCACCTAGCGTCCTTGTTTGATCCGTCCGTCGTACACCTATTCCAGGAAGCGCGAAAAGAGTCGCCGACGGGTGCGATTCGATACCGTGTCCCCATGACCTCTCGGCACAAGGAAGGTGGCCAGCGCCTGTTAATTAATGCCGCAACAGCACCGTTGCGTGCGCCGGATGGTGGTTTGGGGGGAACGATAATCATTTTAGAGGACATCAGCACCCGAGTGCGTCTTGAGGAGCAGTTGCAGATATCAGAAAAAATGGCGTCGGTTGGTTTACTGGCAGCTGGGGTAGCACATGAGGTCAACACCCCACTGACCGGTATTTCTAGCTTCACGCAGATGCTTCTGGAGGGCGCAGACTCTGATGATCCGAAGACCAAAGTGCTGGAGAAAATTGAACGACAAACTTTTCGAGCTGCCAAGATCGTTAACGGACTTTTGAACTTAGCAAGGCCTATTAAGGTCGAAACTGGTCCCGTTGACGTTAATGCTGTTGTCAATGAGGTATTGGTGTTATTGGAACATCAACTCAAGACCTCACATATTTCTGTGCGTAAAGATCTTGTCTCTCCGTCACCCATTGCAACTGGTCTTGATTATAAACTTCAACAGGTTTTCTTGAATCTCTTTCTGAACGCCCGTGATGCGATGCCTAAGGGTGGTTGGTTGTCGATCAAGACGCGCCGTCATGGTGATCGTGTTGTTATCGAGGTTGGAGATACCGGGAAAGGCATTTCAGCTGATCACTTGTCTCGGATTTATGATCCGTTTTATACAACTAAAGAACTTGGTCAAGGTACGGGACTTGGTTTATCGATAACATACGGGATCGTGCAGGAACACGACGGTACTATCGAATGCGAGAGTATTGAAGGTCAAGGTACTCGTTTTTCGATTACCTTTCCGTTGACGGCGTCGGTTGTGGCCCGTCAGGGCGATCTGAGTTCGTGAAATGACTAGGTTGGTGCGTGCGAGCCTTGCGTGTGATCGTGAAAGCAACCAAGGCTAGATGTGGTGTCTGAAATGGCAGATGAAGCAGCTATTCTTGTAGTAGATGACGAAGCCGTGATGCAAGAAGTTCTTGCAACATTGCTAGCTAAAGAAGGTTACAAGGTGTATGTAGCGGCAACCGGTGAGGCCGGCATCGATTTGGTGAATGCTGAATCAATTGACGCTGTGGTTCTGGATGTGATGATGCCGGGACAAGGTGGCATGGTTACACTCGCAAAGTTACAACAACTGGATAACGAGTTGCCCGTTGTCATGCTAACAGCGTATGGGTCGGTCGAGAGCGCCAAAGAAGCTATTCGGACGGGGGCTTTCGACTATATTACAAAGCCGTTCAAGCACGATGAAGTGCTGAAGGTCCTTCGAAATGCTGTTGAACGAAGACGGTTAGTCGTTGAAAACCGCACGCTTCGCCAGAACTTACAGGCGAGCACGCACAAATTTTCAGACATTGTTGGTCGTAGTTCACGGATTCGAGAAGTGTTCGACCTAATAATGCAGGCAGCACCCAGTCGAACGACGATTCTTATCGAAGGACAAAGTGGGACTGGTAAAGAATTGATAGCTCGGGCATTGCACACGAATTCGACTCGAGCTGGCTGTCCGTTTATTACAGTGAGTTCCGGTAACTTACCGCATGATTTGTTCGAGTCAAACCTGTTTGGCCACGTAAAGGGCGCATTTACCGGAGCTTTGCAGGCGAAAAAAGGTCTTTTTGAGTTAGCAGATACCGGAACGATTTTTTTCGATGAAATCAGTAACATGTCGCTGGAAACACAAGCAAAGCTACTCGGTGTCATGCAAGAGCGTGAATTTATGCGTCTTGGTGGAATTGAAACCGTTAAGGTCGACGTTCGCGTCATTGCTGCGACGAACGTAGAATTAAAGCACATGGTCGATCAAGGTCGCTTTCGGGAAGATTTGTACTATCGGCTGCACGTTATTGCTGTCCAGTTGCCCTCACTTCGAGAACGTAGGGAAGATATCCCCTTGCTCGTTCAGCATTTTCTTAATAAATACGGTGACGAAAATGAAAAACCAGATCTCGAAGTTTCCCGAGACGCGCTGGATTTAATGACGGAGTATGCGTGGCCTGGTAACGTCCGTGAGTTAGAGAATGTGATCGAACGTGCTGTTGTGCTAACGTCGGGACCACAAATCCACCTTGACTTGATTCCAGACTATGTCCGCGAGACACAGAAGTTTCAGATACCGTCCATTGCCGTACCTCCGGAAGGACTTTCTTTTAAGGACGTAATCGCGAAATCAGAGAAGCAGTTGCTTGAGTCAGCTCTTAATGAGGCTGGAGGCGTTCAAATACGTGCTGCCAAATTGCTTCGGTTGAAGCCGTCAACTCTAAATTTGATGCTTAAGCGATACAATATTAAAGCCAATCGTCGCAGCGGTCCGGTCAAAAAAAGTCTGTCCAGTGGCGCTCCGTTACCTTTCGGTTCTGGGCATGAGTCTCCTATTGCGTCACCGCGTGTTGCGAAGGCTAATCAAGACGAATAATTAGATCATTGCCGTCGTCTAGGCCAGTTCCGCTGGTGTTTGTTTGCAGTTGACAGTGAGGGGCCTCTGACGGTTGCAATCATACGTTCGTATTTGCCTAGGATGACGTCCCACTTATAATTCTGCCTGACATAATTCCGACCGTGTATGCCCATTGCAGTCCGCAACCGTTTATCTAGGAGCAACAGTTTAAGGCACTCGACGAATTCATCGCGATCCGCATAATACAAACCAGCATTGCTTTGACGACAATGATTCACTAGAACGTCACTTCTCGCATTAGCCAGAATGGGAGTGCCGACTGCAAACGATTCCAATGC
>DODG01000148.1:0-5024 GCA_003509065.1 Acidobacteriota bacterium | reverse complement strand
GATGACGTTGACGTTGGAGTCGTGGCGGTACGTTTTCGGTAGTCCTGACGTTGTGGTAGATCGACACCACAGCCGACGATTTCTTCTGAAACCGCTCGTATCGTGAATTTAGATTTCAGAAATTGTCGCTCTACTNNCGTTCCCTGTCCGGGAGCAGTCCAGCAAACCTAATGAAGGGTTCCTCAGGTAGTGGCATAAGTTTTGCACCCATGAGAGTCAGCGTGGCATCACCACCACCTTCTCTGTAGGAACCGAAATATTCGATTAATTCTTCGCAACCTTTTCCAGGGTCGATACGACCACCGTACAAGGCGATAGGACCGTGTAACCGGTAACGTCGCCGAAAGGCCTCGTTGTCAGTTTGTAGTGCTTGTGACCGATCATGGTCGCGCTGACCCAATTTAGTTTTTCCATCAAAATCTTGAGAAACGTTTGTGGATGACGTTGACGTTGGAGTCGTGACGGTACGTTTTCGGTAGCCCTGACGTTGTGGTAGATCGACGCCACAGCCGACGATTTCCTCTGAAACCGCTCGTATCGTGAAATTCGATTTCAGAAATTGTCGCTCTACTGCAGTGTTGTAGGCAATACCTGCTGGTAGAGTGAACATATCTCTATAGATCTTGAGTTGTATCGCAGGTTCGTCATGGGCGGTTGGAACAAGAATACTTCGACTGGGTGCTACGCGAAGTCCTAACACCGTTGGAGCGTATAGATAAGTAAAAAAGATCAAGGCATCATAAGTTGTGGCATATTGTTCAAGATATTTGATTAAGGCTGGACACCACGGTCCTTGACGCCGAAGCCATTCTACTTCGTCATCGTCCGTATGTGGATTGTGAAAAATCCAGTCTGAGAATTTATTAAATTCTTTGATCTCCCGTGTTTCCGAGTTCGCAAAACGTCGAACCGTAACGCCACGTACTCGATCTTCCCCCTCTGGGTAGGCGTTCTTCCAAGTTATGTAGTCCTGCGCACATGTCGTCAAGACTTCCACCTCGTGTCGAAGTGCCAAACGTTCAGCAATAAGCCGACAGTGGTATTCCGAACCACCCAATATTTCTGTACCGTAGCGTTGAACAACGAATGCGAGTTTCACGTGTGTGCGATCTGGAATATGGTTAGAAAATTTAATAGTCTACATCGGTATATCATGAGAATCGCAGTACGAGATCTTTTAATGCTCGTGTTATTTTTTCAGGTCCGAAATCCAGTAATCGTCGACGTTGGCCAACCAATACTTCTGATCGAAGATTCTCATCGTACACCAACATTCCAAGAGTCTCGGCGGCGTACTCCAAATCTTTTGGAGCGAACTGAACCCCAGCATTCCCTAAAGTTTCTGGTACTGCAGCAGCGGAGTAGGCAAGAATAGGCACATCGGCCGCCATCGCTTCAACAAGTGGAACGCAGAATCCTTCGTGTTCGCTCAGCGAAACATAGGCGTCGGCCATAGCATAGTATGTTGCGAGATCGTCATCAGGCACCCGGCCTGTAAAGAGGAACCGATCGGGAGGCATCTGATATTGGGAGATTAGTGCTTGAATGGTGCCGAAATACTTCGGAACGAGGTCAAAGTTACCAACAAAGATGAATCGGTAACGACTGTCAACATACCTCTTGTAATGCTCAGCCAATCGAATGTGATCCTCGATGCACTTATTGGGGGCGATACGACCTACGAATAAAATATTCGTCAGTCCGTCATTGAGCATGTGTGTCAGTGATGGACGTGGCACGTGAGCAACGATTGACTTAGTATTTACGGCAATCGGCATGACACCAGTTGGCGCGAAACCCAAAGAGTCCAGTTCAATTCGGTTGTACTCCGAATCTCCAAGGGCGAGATCGACTTGTCCAAGCAGCGTAGTCAACTCCTGTCTTCCGAGTGTTGCCAGCCTGAACATCCCCGGATCGTACGGTGCAAAAAAATGTGCTGGAGTCACGTTGTGATATTGGAGTATTCGCTTACCCGACAGTTGTGTAAATGCTGCAGTCATGGGTGAGGGTAGTGCGTAGTGAAAAATGGTGAGATCTCCACCGGTAGCAGTTTCCCTGCTAAATGCATGTACGTCGCTTTTGAGTTCATCGTCAATTGTTAGTGCATAAATATTGGACTCGTGACCAGCAAGACGGAGTATATTTCGCACCTGCCTCGCACTATTACCAATGGCATCACCGTGATGCGCGGCTGGTATCCACTGGTTGATAATCATCGAGTTCGAATCCAGGACATTAATTTATTGAAGGTAGTGTTCTCTGGCCTGATTGATTCTAGACGTCGGGATGACGTTAGACCCGTTGGGCGAACACGGTCTGTTAACGGGTAATCGTACTTGAGTTTTTCTATTCGTTCATAGCGCTCGAACTGCTGCCAAAAACCTTCCCTGATTGATGTTTTTGGTAAAGGAGGCGCTTGGCGCACTTGTTTCACGAAGTTTAGCAATGTGCCTACAAAATCTTTCGCTTCTAATCGAGTTAACGCTTCATCTTGGCTGCGAAGCACCTTCTCGTGGAGTGATAAATCAGATACGACCGCGTTAAGAAGTGAGGCTACGACGATTGGGTTTTTAGTGTCGTATAGTAGGCCTCCCCCGTCCATCGTAGAGGGCACAGCTGTTGCCGCATACGCTAGGACAGGGATCTGGTGATGGAAGGCTTCAACAAGAGGTACACAGAACCCCTCGTGTTCGCTGGCTGATAAATACACGTCGGCGATCTCATAGAACGATACCAATTCTGCATCTGTAACCTGTCCCACGAAGTGTACCTCTGGGAGATGTAGGCGTGCAGCTAGGTCATGTAGCGTTGCCCGATAATTTTGGAATCCGACATGAGATCCTACAATGATCAGTCGAGACTTGGAGTTGTGCATGTGATGGTATGCGCCAAAGATTCGAATAAGGTCTTCAATGCGTTTGTGTGGAATTATTCGACCTACGAACAGAATGTTTGTAAAGTCATCGTCAAATGATGATGTCAATGCACTTTCTGTTTGAACGCTGAGGTGAGGAAAGTTTGGTAAAACCGGCGGTAATACGTCAGTCCGTGGAAAACCAAGTTCTACGAGTTCTTGTCGATTAAAATCCGAGTCCCCTAAAGCAAGGTGACATCTTGATCGGTACGCCGATAATTCTCGTCGTCCGGTATAACATTGCCAAGCTACCGATTTAATTTCTGGACCTTCAATTAACCCTGAAAAATAATGTGGTGGTGTGATGTTGTGATAGACGAGAATCATTCGACTCGGTAGCGCAAAAGCAATTCGAGATGCTTTTGAGCCAATAGAAAAATGATGAATAATGACACTCTCAGGGTCACACGCTGTTGGAAGCTCGAAACAGTTTCTGGTCAGTGGTTTGAGTCTGTAATCAGCAGATTCGACAAAGATGTCTGATTCGAAGCCAGACGATCTAAGGATTTCTTGGATTCCAAGGACTTCGTGCCCGATGGCGTCTCCATAACCGAGCTGTGTTAGCACTTGGTGAACTCTAAAAGTTCCCTGTGAATCGTCGGCTTCTTTCTTGCTCGTCATGGTCAACAAAGAATATTTTTTGAATGCATTAGAAACAAAGAATCCCTACTTATATTTATATGACTGCTTGTTCAGCGGCGCCGACTATTTCTTGGTGACCGCCTGGCATTCGGTGCTGGACCAGCTGGTAACGCCTTAATAATATCGTTTGCCGGAGGTAGGCGACGTCGTCTGCGGGTCCACCACCCCGGCAACTTTTCCAACTTATGTGTACCGTTGTTGGCGACATCATGTTTCTTTAGCTGTTCGAGCATGGTGAAATACTTCCGATTAATAACAGGCCAAGTGTAGTGACGACTAAAAAAACGACGTCCGTTGTGTCCCAATCCTTTTCTTAAGGGACTGCTAGTCTCTAGCGCGTACAATGCTTCTGCAAATTCCTCGTAATTATCGTAGTACAAACCTGCGTTACTGCGGAGACACTGTCCCTTGAGCACATCACAGTGTCCGTTGGCTAGGACAGGTCGTCCTAAGCCCCATGCTTCTAGAGTAGCCATTGAGAGGCTCTCATACTGGGAAGGGATGACTAACAACTCGGCTGCTGCCATACCATCAAATTTGTCCCTGTCTGACGTAAAACCAAGGTGGTGGATTCTTTGGTGTGCCGGTATTGGCAAGACTGAGTTGCCTATTAAAACAAGCGACAATTTGCCTGAAACATTAGTCGCATAGCGTATGAAATATTCGAAAAGCTGCCTACATCCTTTATTTGCGTCAACACGACCTACATAGATAATAAATGGATGATCAATTTTAAATTTACGCCGAAATCTTTCGGGGGCCGTATGGTGTGGCACTTTTGAACCGACTCCCACTATGACACCTGGCACGTGTGCGTTGTCGGACACAGCATTGATTAATATCTGTTCTTCAAACGAGTTGTACATTATCGCTCTTGCGTTTCTAAATATTTGGCCGAAGATATTGAGACCAAGTGCAGCATCGCGTTCAGCAGTCGGAACTAGGACTGCACGATGCGCCGCAGCTAAGATTCCATGGAATGCATGATAATAGCGATAACTAAAAAAAATAAAAAAGTCGAAATCTTCTGCGTTAGTACGAATATATCTGATCAGTGCGTGACTCGCGGGCCCCTCACTATCAAGCCACGCCAGTTCGTCGTTTATAGAATGTGTGCGGTCAAACACACGTGTCGAATGACGTGCGAATGATTCAGGATTCCGTTCGTGATGGACAGGGAATCGACGCACAAGCACCCTGCCAACTTGTTCTTTAGTTGCGGGGAGTTCATTACGCCAACTGATATAGTCCGTGGCGCACGTAGTTAGCACCGTTACATCGGCGTGGTGTGAGAGTTGTTCGGTAATGTACTGAGCATGCAATTCAGCGCCTCCGCTAATGTTGGCTCCGTAGCGCTGGACGACGACTGCGAGCTTCACGGCTTCACTACATCGGAGTCCCCGTGGTCAGATTCCGTTGCTGCTCCAGCCTTAGGCGCTTCTGTCGCTTTGGGGGGAGCACTAGCAAC
>DODG01000085.1 GCA_003509065.1 Acidobacteriota bacterium | reverse complement strand
TTGAATACTTTGACATGCCATCAATTCGTGCGATCATGCAAAAAGCATCCGAGCACGATAACCGGGTGTCTGCTTATATACTCGGCGTTGTTAATAGTGCAGCTTTCAGGACGAGCCAGTCCGACGGCCCAGCTCTTCTTGAGGATAGTTTGACAGTCGACGAACAGGAGCTAATTCAACATTGACCAAGGCGAGGAAAAAGGCAATGTACCTGACTAAAAAGCACCTTTCACGGCGCACCGTCCTTCGAGGTATGGGTGTATCAATGGCCATGCCCTTATTAGACGCTATGATTCCGGCCCATGCCCTCCCGGCACAAACGGCAACGGCTAATCCGACTCGCCTTGCGGCCATAGAGATGGTTCATGGATCAGCCGGCGCCACTAAGGTAGGGCTCGAACGCAATTTGTGGTCCCCCATTGCTGAAGGAAGCGATTTCGATCTAACTCCCACGAGTCTTCGCCCACTTGAATCAATGCGCGAGCATATAACCATTGTCAGTAATACTGATGTGCGTAATGCTGAAGCATTTACGGCGACTGAAACGGGTGGTGACCACTTCCGAGCTAGCGCGACCTTTCTGACACAAGCACACCCCAAACAGACGGAAGGTTCAGATATTTACGTTGGTACTTCAATGGATCAACTTTACGCGCAGCAATTCGGACAAGAAACGGCAATCCCATCGATGCAACTCTGTATCGAGAACGTCGACCAATCTGGCGGATGCGCGTACGGCTACGCCTGTGTTTACACGGACACTATTAGCTGGTCTGCGCCAACTGAACCACTACCGATGGTGCGTGATCCGCGAGTCGCATTTGACCTGTTATTTGGTGCCGGAGGCTCTCCAGAAGAGCGAAGTAACCGTCGCCGAACCGACCAGAGCATTCTCGACTGGATCACTAGTGAAGTGGCCAAATTGCAACAATCACTGGGACCAAGCGACCGCCACCGGTTGAACGAATATCTCGAGGACGTGCGTGAAATCGAGCGAAGAATTCAAAAAATCGAAACACAGAATACAAGCGGTGCACCACGTTACTTACCCGAAGCGCCAATCGGCGTGCCGGATTCGTTCCGCGAACATGTTGAGGTTATGTTCGATCTGCAAGCCTTGGCTTTCATGTCAGATCTCACGCGCGTTTTCTCATTTAAGATGGGTCGCGACGCCTCTGGGCGCGTATACCCTGAAAGCGGTTCAACACGAGGTTTTCATCCAGCCTCTCATCACGGTGAACGTGAAGACCGCGTGCTAGAATTTGCCAAAATCAACAGCTACCATGTCAGTTTAATTCCGTATTTTCTTGAAAAACTCAAGAACACACCGGATGGGGACGCAAGCCTACTAGATAGAACAATGGTTATTTACGGATCACCAATGGGTAACTCAAACGTCCATAATCACAAACGATGTCCACTGTTTTTAGCGGGTCATGCGAATGGCCAACTAAAAGGCAACCAGCATGTCATCACAGAAGATCGCACCCCAATGGCGAACGTGATGCTAACCCTTCTTCATAAACTAGGACACCACGACATTGAATCGTTTGGTGACAGTACCGGCGCGCTGTCAATTTAGATCGGATGGTTGCCAATGACGAATAGACTGATACTCGGTGCCGTCATTATAGGCATCAGTATGTTGCCTCACGCCCCACTTTATGCCTCTCTAGAGTCACCAGTTGCCGATGCAGCGATGCATAGTAACTACGACGCTGTGCGATCCCTCTTACGAGAAGGGGCCGACGTGAATACTGCACAAGGTGACGGCATGACAGCTCTACACTGGGCTGCAGTAAATGGACAGCACGACACAGCCAAAATGCTGCTCTATGCCGGTGCAAATCTTAGAGCAACAACGCGCCTGCACGCCTATACTCCACTGCACCTCGCGAGTCGAAGCGGCCACTCTTCCACTGTAAAACTGTTTCTGGAAAGTGGAGCTGATGCCACTGTCACAACTACCACTGGTGTAACTCCTCTCATGCTGGCAGCCTCCTCGGGTAGCGGTGATGCAGTCGCAGCCTTAATAGTCGGTCGAGGTGATGTAAACGCTCGTGAAACAAGCCGCGGACAAACTGCCCTAATGTTTGCGGCGGCCTACGATCGCACCGAGGCCGTCCGAACCTTATTAGCGAACGCTGCAGACCCGGAAATCGCAAGCGATACCATTGACGTCATTGAGATAGACAAAGAATTTCGAGCAGCACGTACTGAGCGTAACAAGCGGGTTGAAGAGGAGCGCAAGGCATTGGTGGAGGCGGCGTTAAAGGCGTCACCTAACGTAGCGGTCACACAAGAAGAAACTCGACCTGAAGTAGCACCGGAAAAGAAAAATAGGAATTTCTTGCTGCGTTTCTTTGCATGGGTTATTCCAGGAGGGGGCGAAAAGGAACCAACAGAAGAGCCGGCAGGGCCCTCACGCCTGTCTTATGCGGAACTCGTTGGCAAACAAGGTGGCCTCACACCACTGTTGTTCGCCTCTCGGCAAGGCCACACCGCTTCTGTTAAAGCGCTACTAGCAGGTGGCTCAGACATTAACGCAACCTCAGCTGACGGCACAACACCACTTCTCATTGCCACAATCAACGGCCATTTCGATCTCGCTAAGTATCTACTTGAATCTGGCGCAGATCCGACAATTGCGAGTGAAGCCGGTGGTACGCCTCTCTATGCAGTCCTGAATGTTAAGTATGCGCAGTTGGCAGACTACCCACAACCCACGTCCTATAAACAACAACGCATCGAGTACCTAGATCTCATGGATGCATTTCTGGATGCTGGTGCAGACATTAACGCGAGATTAACGAAAAAGGTTTGGTACTCTGGTTACAATTTTGATCTGTCAAACGTAAACGAAACAGGCGCTACGGTATTTTGGAGAGCCGCGTACGCTAGCGACGTCGAAGCAATGCAGTTGCTTGTTGCCCGAGGTGCTGACTTCAGCTTGCCAACCCAAAAAACACCAGAACGTCGAAGGCGGAATCAGCCAACTGAAGATTTGTCCGGATTACCACCTGTTCCATTGGGTGGTCCAGCGGTAACACCCCTCCAAGCCGCTGCAGGCGTTGGTTATGGTTTTGGCTTCGCAGCCAATTCCCACCGATACCATCCGGCAGGCCAATTACGCGCGGTTAAATATCTAGTTGAGGACTTAGGAGTTGATGTCAACGAACGTGATCATCGTGGGTACTCAGCGGTTCATCATGCTGCCGCACGTGGTGACAATGAGATGATCAACTACCTGATTTCAAAGGGTGCTGACATAACCTTCGTCAGTCGGAACGGTCAAACAACGGTAGATTTAGCGAATGGGCCAGTGCAACGTATCGAGCCATTTCCAGCAACAATCGATTTATTAGTCAGCCTTGGCGCAAAAAATAACAATAAATGCGTGTCGTGTTGAGAAACCAGGATCCGTTACTCGTCGCACCCTAATCAAGCACGCATTGGTCATGGGAACGGCAGTGGCCGTCCCCTCCAGCCCGTTCATCCAGGCTGAGTCAGACCCCCAAACATCTTTTGATACGCTCTCACCTGTCGAGGGAGAAACCCAACATTAACAGCACAAGCATTGGCTTGGCGAACTGCAGAACACCTGATTAACAATTGGTCCTCAATCACTGACTGAGTTCACGAACCACTGTTCAAATAGTCAAAAAGTCATTAGTGGTACGATCACAAAATGTTTTGGTAAGATATTCACAACGAAAATCGAATTTATCTATGTCAATAACAGGAGACGGGAACTAAATGCTGACGATTAATTCACTACGACTGAATCAGATTTTTATATTCGGTTTCGTCATATTCGCGTTATTACTTTTGACAGTGAAGTCATCGAGCGCGCAAAACTCTCGCGACGACCTGCACGATGGCCCTCTTGTACACAATTTTGGGCGGCATGTTGATCTACCAAATGCAGCATTCAAGACGAACACTGACATGGTGTATAAGGTTGCCTTTGAAATATTTCAAGCCCTTGGCGAACCTACCCGTCCTCATATGAGACTTGAAGCGGCTGCTCGATTCATGAATATGCATGCGCATGCAGGCGTGCCGCCAGAAAACCTACAGTTATCCATCGTGTTGCATGGTGGCGGCACACGAGCAGCCATGACGGATGAGGCGTACCGT
>DODG01000223.1 GCA_003509065.1 Acidobacteriota bacterium | reverse complement strand
AAATAACCGATATGGAAATTCCTCGCTAATATCAACCTGGTATAGTTCAGCCGTCGGCTGATTATTCTGAGTAGACCAAGTCCTGCCACCATTAACAGTGACATTAGCACCGCCATCATTCGACTGAATAAAAATGTCTGGGTTGTCTGGATTGATCCACATGTCATGGTTATCGCCGTGCGGTACGGTAACGCGACTCCATGTTTGACCGGCATCCTGAGACATCCACTGCCCTTCAGCCATACCCCATAGGATGTCTGGGTTCGTCGGATGCGCTTCGAGATTGCAGTAGTAGAACGGCCTATTAATAATGGGCTGGAAATCTGTTACTTGCTCCCAACTTGCTCCCCGATTATCAGAACGGTAGACACCACCTTCACTTGACGGTGCTTCAATCAAGACGTAAACGCGGTCAGGGTCGGCTGCTGATACCGCGAGATCAGCCTTACCGCGCAAGCCGGTTGGTAGTCCGGTGGTTAATGGCAGCCAGTTATCACCACCATCGGATGATTTGTAGACACCACCTTCGTATCCGCCACTAATAATGGTCCAAGGTTTCCGCTCAGCCAGCCACATTGTGGCGTAGATCTCATCAGGGTTGTCTGGCACAAATTCCAGGTCGACGGCTCCAGTCTGTTCGGAAATAAATAGCACTTGCTCCCATGACTGACCGCCATCCCGTGTTCGATATACGCCTCGATCGGGATTCGCAATAAATGGATTACCAATCGCTGCTACATAGACAAGGTCAGGATTCCGTGGGTGAATCAAGACCGCACCTGAATTACCAGTGGCAGTAAGACCTACATGCTGCCAAGTGGTTCCCGCATCTATCGACTTATAAACACCTTTTCCGATAATGACGTTACTCCGTAAACCGTCCGAACCAGTGGCAACATAAATAATGTTTGGATCAGACTCCGCGACACTAATGGCACCAACTGACCCAGTTGCGAAATAACCATCTGAAATGTTGTGCCAACGCTGGCCATAATCTGTCGTCTTCCAGACGCCTCCACCAGTCGCGCCCATATAGAAGGTCGACGGTTGATCCCGATGACCAGCAACCGCAGTAACACGTCCGCCACGCGACGGTCCAATCATTCGGTACTCCAACCCCTCGAAGAGATTCGGAGAAAACACGTCCTGCGCGACGAGGCTTCCTGGGCCGGCTGTCAAGATAACCAGCGACATAACCAGTTTCAAATATAGACGCATGAATTCGTGCCTCCCTCGGCAAATAATGTCGTGATGTTAGATTGACACGGATAAAAATGACAAGCGTTACCTTAATTAAGTTGCAAACCTACTAATCTTCGATAGATGCTCGGGGCGCCCGCACGTTAGGCTCGGCCTGACCCAAATTAGGTCTTGGAAAAATCAGATGCATCAGCCAGAGCAACCCTAGAATAATCAGTCCAAGAATCGTCCACCGTGTAAAGATTTCAAACAAGGCCATATTAACCTCTGGCAACTGAAATCGAAATGGGTACTGCGACAGTTGGAGCGCACGTTCACTAGTCCAGTGCCAAGCCGTATGGATCACAATGACCGACAAGAGAATTGTGCCTATGCGATCCCCTACTACAAATCGAAATAGCAATCCGAGTGTCGGTACAAGTACTAGGAGAACGAGCAACTGGCCAAGCTCAACACCGAGATTAAAAGACAGCAGTGACATAAGGAGGTGAGATCCTGCAAACTGCAGCGTCTCACGCAAGGCAAACGAGAATCCAAAACCGTGTACGAGGCCAAAAGCAAAAGTAATAAGCCATCGACGTTGAAACGTAATGCCGACAATGTTTTCAATTGCCATGTAGACGATGGACAACGCAATGATTGTTTCGACGAACGGTGGAAACCAGATGGCATCGGGTGCCAAATCAAAGGCAGATGCAATCAGGGTCACCGAATGGGCAACGGTGAAGGACGTGACAATCGCCACCAAAGGACCAAACCGTCTAATAGGAATGACGAGACATGCCAAAAAAAGTAGGTGGTCGATTCCATCAAGAATATGTTCAAAACCGAGAACCACAAAGCGAAGCATCGCCTGATGCCAGCGAGGATCGAGGCGAACTAGGCCAGGATTCCCGGAATACTCAAAAGGCCGCACTGTCCCATCAGGCAACACAAGTCTCAGAACAGTAATTGTTCGCAGTCCTAAGCGTGCAAGAGTTAAGTCGGTTGAGAATGCGGATTCGTCCGAGTCAATCGTGTACTCAAAAAGCGCATCAAACATCGCGTCACGCCAAAAAACTCCCGGGTCGGTGGGCAACCGTGGACCCATGACCCGCGCTAAGGCTTCGTCGTAGGTTGCAAAAGACCGATCATCAGGAAGCGACACCTGAATCTTGACGAGACGTTGGTCGGTCAGCAACCTGTCTTCTTCGTAGACAGTTAACTCATCACCGACCCACAGCATAATTGCATCGCGAAGCATAAAGTCAGCCGCCGCAATATCAAGATTGCCTTGCTCGTTTTGCGGAAAGTTAAAATCCTGCATCGCCTCAAGCGGCACTCGAACTAGCAAACGCAGACGTTGTCCTTCTGCTTTAAGGAATGCCTGGACTGTCACATCGTATGGAATGTCATGACCGGCCGGCCTGGATGACATTATGAGGGTCATCCCTAAGACCAGGACCAGCATGAAACGGGGCGTGCGAGCCCTCAAGTGTTGGCACAGGGACAAATCACGGTAACTATTTGTTTTTAAGCTTGATACAGCCCTATTGCCGAACCCACGCACGCCAGCCATCCACTTGATTCCGTTATTAAAAGAATTTCGCTGCATCTGGACCAATCGCCAGTATACTTGTCGGCGCTGTCGACGACTAAGGGCCACTGCGGAATTGGTGGTTAAAGGTCGTTTTTTCGTAAGGGAGAACAGGATGAGGCGAAAACGGAATCTTTTCATCGGGTCGTCGTTGTTGGCCCTCATAATCGCGTGCGGCGCTGAGCAACCCGCCGTAGACGAGGCCGCGGACGAGCAGGCAACGGGCGGAAAAATGGCTCCAATGTTTGAAGTCGATCCGTTGTGGCCGAAGAATTTACCGGATCACTGGCTCATGGGTGCAACGATCGGCGTCGACGTCGATTCCCAGGATCACATCTGGATCGTGCATCGCAATACCCCAGACCAGTTCGCGGCAAGGACCGAGATTGGGCTTGTACAGGATCCACCACTAAGTGAATGCTGTGCACCAGGCCCACCCGTTCTTGAATTCGATCAAGAAGGTAACCTCGTTGGACATTGGGGCGGCCCGGGCACAGAAACAGGAGATTACGTGTGGCCCGAATCGAATCATGGGATTACCATCGACCACATGGATAATGTCTGGATTGGTGGTAATGGTCGGGCAGACTCTCACGTCCTGAAGTTTGCGAGAGACGGCACTTTCCTGATGTCGGTAGGAAAATACGGTGCCCGCCTAGTGGGCGAAGAACTCGTCCCCGATAGTCACGATATGGAAAGTTTTGGGCGCGTTGCTAAAATCGGCATCGACGCAGAGGCGAACGAAGCGTACTTCGCCGACGGCTATTTCAACAAACGTGTTGCCGTCGTCGATATGGACTCTGGAGAGATCAAGCGCTATTGGGGCGCCTATGGCAACGAACCGGACGATGAATTAGATCTCGGTCGTTACTCACCGGATAGTGAACCAGCTTCACAATTCAGAGGACCGGTCCACTGTTCTGAAATTTCCAATGACGGGTACGTGTACGTTTGCGATCGAGCCGCCGATCGGATCCAGGTATTCCAAAAAGATGGTTCGTTTGTGAAGGAAGTGTTCATTGCCCCAGAAACCCTTTCACAAGGGTCGACATGGGACCTCGACTTCTCTCCTGACCCCGAACAAACCTATCTCTACCTCGCTGATGGGCAAAACATGAAGGTCTACATTATCGAGCGCGAAACGATGGAAGTGCTGACAGCCTTTGGAGATGGTGGGCGTCAACCGGGTATGTTCTTCGCGGTCCATAGCATCGCTGTCGATTCGGATGGCAACATCTACACGACAGAGACCTACCAAGGTAGACGCGTTCAAAAATTTGTCTACAAGGGACTCGGGCCGATCCCTGCTGGCGCTGAGGGCTTGAATAGCCAAGGCCCTGTGTGGCCAAGTCAGTAAGCCAATTGCTTTGAGTGTTCCTTAACATTCGATGGCCCGGGTATCTCGTAGAGGTGCCCGGGCCATCGTCGTCTTGATGTCTGGTTAAGCAACGCTTACCACAGAGCCCCAGCAGTGACGAACAACGGCATCAAGGTCTCAGGAGGTGTGCGGTGTGGCGAATGTTCTACATAATAGTCATTCTTGGGACACTGTCAGTTCCTGCTGCCAGCAATCAACAAAGTACTGGCCTTCAGTTCATTGACCACACGATCGCGACTGACTTAGATGGCGGTTATCAGGTCGTCGCCACTGATATGAATTCAGATGGTCGTCCTGATCTGATTGCTCTTGCCCCAAGATTGAATGAGTTGATCTGGTTTGAAAATCCAAGCTGGGCGCGTCATGTCATCGCAAGCAACCTCTCCGGCATGATCAATCTTGCAACACACGACCTGAATGGTGACGGAATTCCCGAGATCGCATTAGCCAGCGGATTTTCAATGGTTGCGGCACGGAGTCAAGGCGACCTATCAATTTTAAGTAAGAGCGATAATCCAGATGAACAATGGTTGGTAAGTCGTATTGACCGCATTCCAACGTCACATCGACTTCGCTGGATCGACCTAGACGGTCATGGAAACATGCACCTTGTTAACGCGCCCCTGATTGGACAAGCGAGCGTAGCACCCGATTACCGCGGCACCACACCAATCTATATATATGAAACAGGGACCTGGAAACGTTCAGTGCTCTCCAACGATGACGGCGTTGTCCATGGTATTCACCAAACAGCATGGAACGAAACCCCTGCCCAAGTCTTGCTAAGTGCAAGTTTTCTGGGTATCCATTTGCATCAATACGCGGATGGGGTTTGGAAACGCACGCGCATCCACTCAGGCAACTCAGCAAGTTGGCCGGCAAGTGGATCCAGTGATGTCAGCGTTGGACAAAGTAACAACAACCACTACCTAGCTTCCATCGAACCGTGGCACGGGCATGAAGTGGTGGTATACAACAAGACTGATACAACATGGCAACGGCAAGTCATCGACGAGAGCCTGACTGACGGTCACACGATAGTCACCGGAGATTTTGATGGAGACGGTCTAGATGAAATCGTGGCTGGTGCAAGACGTGGCAAGCAAGTAATACTCTACCGTTTATCAGAGTTGAACAACTGGACACGACAACTTATCGACGCGGGGACAATCGCAGCCGCTGGATGCGCCACTGCGGACCTCAACCTTGACGGTTTGCTCGATCTAACCTGTATCGGTTCGGAGACTGCGAACCTAAAATGGTACGAAAACGTGAGTGGAAGGCTTAACTAGGACAGATTGCAACGCGCATCAGACTCTTAATAAATATCTACGTACAGCACCACCGACGGGCAATTTCAATATACGCCTCAAGTGACATCTCAAGGTTGGATACGAGACAATACTCATCTGTCTTATGAGCCTGCGTCGACTCACCAGGTCCCAGAATAATCGTCGGTGGGTCCCCATACGCAGCCTTCAAGTTTGATCCATCAGTAAAGTAAGCAACGCCACCAGGACTCGGACGGCGACCCAAGCGCTCAGTCATGACTTCGTACACGTCTTGCACCCATTCGTCACCAACATCAGTTATTAGACTGGCTTCACTTTGTAATAGTGTGACGGTGGCCTCCGCACCTGCAGCCTTCTGCAGTCGATCCTTTATGTCATGAGCGTCCTGACCAGGAATTGTTCGGATATCGATACCTATCCGTGCTTGATCGGGAACCGAGTTGATGTTGATCCCGCCAGTTATCGTACCAATGTTTAATGTAGGAGCACCGAGAATATCATGAGGATCGACACCAAAATTGAAGGACTGAAGTCGCTGCACGACTTCGGCCACCTTGTGAATCGCGTTATCGCCTTGTTCAGGCATGGAGGCATGCGCGGTAATGCCAGCGGTAATGATTTCGTACCGTGCAACTCCCTTGTGACCGATTAGTGGTTGATTTGCCGTGGGTTCACCGACCACGATGGCACCGGCTTCACCCAACACCTCCCCACCAAGGCCAGCCAAATAGCGCGATCCCTGACAACCAGTTTCCTCGCCGGCTGTCAAAACCAGCACGATGTCAGCGACCCGTCGTTTGAGCTCAGACAGCCGACGTCCCATCAACAGTATGCCGGCAATCGCTGCCTTCATGTCGCTCGTTCCTCGTCCATAAAACCGATTACCGTCCATTTCGCCAGCAAATGGATCCATGCTCCAGTGCATCTTGCCGAGTGGCACAGTATCGAGGTG
>DODG01000079.1 GCA_003509065.1 Acidobacteriota bacterium | reverse complement strand
ACTGGAATTGGCGACGGGTTATCTACAAAGTATCGCAAAATTTTTGTCCTCTTTAGTGGTCGGAATCGGTGGTTTTACATACGAGAGCCCGTTCAAGGCGTTGTTAAGTCTTGGTTTTGTCCCGATTCAGAGCTTGGCGGAAACATTGTTCGACGTAGATTTTGGACGGGCCATTTTCCTAGTTGGCATCAGTGCGGGGCTAATCTTTCTGGCTCTTTGGTTAATCGTGAGATTGATGCGCACCTTGGTAATCTCACGTATCGAAACCGCGGTGACCAGTGCGCTTGGTTCAAATGTGCTGATAGCAATGGCGATCGGGGTTATCGTGACGGTCATGGTGCAATCGAGTTCGATTACGACATCAATTATGGTGCCGTTAGCTGCCGCTGGAGTCCTCCGGCTTGAACAGGCGTTCCCAATTACGATTGGCGCCAACATTGGGACCACCATCACGGCGATGGGCGCCGCATTGGCCGTCTCCGGAGTGAACGCGCAGGCTGGCATCGAGATCGCTATCGTGCATTTGTTTTTCAACCTCAGTGCGGCAATACTGATTTATCCGGTGGAAAGGATTCGCCAAGTGCCCCTACGGGCCGCCCGAATACTTGCAGCGGTAGCTGTTAAATCTCGAAAACTGGCGCTGTGCTATGTCGCAACCATGTTTTACGGTTTTCCAGCACTGTTAATTTATTTGACGAAGGTTTTTGATTGATATGAGGAGGTGAGCATGCTCCGCGAACTGCTCAGTATATTCCGTGCAGATAATCCGCTTCATGCCATGGCTGCCAGTTTTAAAGAAATGCTTCAACTGACCTGTGGCATGACCTTGTCAGCTGGCGGAATTTGCTTTGGAGAAAAAACCTTGGCTGAAGATCGTACTCAGATCTATCAAGACGATGTGCGAGTTAATAAGCTTGAACGAGAAATTCGGAAACAGGTCGTGGCACACCTGTCTATTCAAGGCAATACGCCTGATGTTCCCTACTCGCTCTTGTTGATGAGTCTGGTGAAAGACGTTGAACGTCTTGGTGACTATGCGAAGAACTTGGCAGAGGTCGTCGATATTCGTTCGGCACCATTGCCCAAGGATGCGACCGTGCAGGAATTACAAGAAATTCGGCGAGGAGTGGAAGACTCCTTTCAAGTAGCGGCCGAAGTGTTCGCCTCATCCAACCGTGAACGTGCGATTGAATTGATACATCAGGGACGAGACGTTGCTCATCGATGCGATGCGCTTGTCAGACGAATCAGTCAATCGGATTACGACGCAAGCACTACGACCATGCTGGTTTTAGCCACACGCTATTACAAACGGATCGGTGGACATGTACTGAATGTGCTCTCTAGTGTCGTCATGCCGTTACACAAGGTCGATTACTATGATGAAGACGTCTTAACCAGCGTCCAATCAACCTCAGACGACTAACACTCATGGTGTCGGCGCTAATTCACTTCGAATAGACGGTAAGGCGAACATCGGACCCGTAGCCATTACCACCAACCCCGTCGACATCCAGAGACAGCCGGCCAGTCCCGTCTCAAGGTATAACCATCCCGACAGCAACGTGCCGAGCAACCGTCCTGCTGCATTGGCCATGTAATAAAATCCAACGTCCATGGTCACCGTATCAAATTCAGCGTACGCCAGGACTAGATACGAATGCACGGATGAGTTAAGAGCAAAAACGATACCGAACACCGCAAGGCCGGTAAGGACTAAACTGATCGATGGCATCACACTGGAGGCACCCATGGCGAGCCCTCCGGACACTAGTATCAACACGCTGCCACAGATTTGAGCGGTCCGAGCCGTTATGATCGGCGCGCCGGCCAACCGCAGAGCCTTTGGTGCCACCGCCTGCACCAAACCGTAGCCGATAACCCAACTCGCCAAACAGGCACCAACCCACGCGAAGTTCCATCCCACCACCTCAATTAGAAATAGCGGTAGTGCTACGACGAACCAAACATCACGTGAACTAAACAGACACAGGCGACCCAGTGAAAGAATGTTAATGGCCGAACTTCTGGAAAATATCTGCGAAAAGGCTACTTGGCGCTTAGATTTGCCCAAACTTGCCGTCAGGTGTCCTGTCGCCAACATTAAAACGGCCATGAGTCCGGCAGCCATGACCCAGAGCGACATGGTAAAGCCGATGGTGTCCAGCATCACACCACCCATAAAGAAACCTAACCCTTTAAGAGCGTTCTTGGACCCCGTCAACCAGCCGACCCAACGAAACAATGTAGACGCATCCCGCTCAGGCACCAAGGCTTTGACAGCGCTCTTGGAACCCAATTTCGTCAAGTCCTTAGCAATACCAGAGAGCGCTTGAGCCACCATGACATAGCTAACTGATAACACCAACGCCCACGTTGCCTGCACGAACGATAGCATCAGTAACGCAATGACTTGCAGCCCTAGACCACTAAGCAGCATGACTCGCAGACCTAATCGTGTACCTAGCCAACCACCCAGCAAGTTGGTCACGATCCCACAAAACTCGTACAGCAGAAAGAGCAAGGCAAGGTCGAAGGGACTATACCCAAGCTGGTGGAAGTACAACGTCACCAGCATTCGGAGCGCGCCATCAGTCAGCGTCAACGCCCAATATGAGGCGGTAACAATGGCGTAACCACGAGTATTCATCAATCAAGTGCGTTTAAGAACGCGTCAATATCTGCGTCGTTGTTATACACAGAAACACCGATTCGAATTCCCCGGACCGATTGCGTCGCACCCGCGGCACCGGTCATCTGCCACGTACCTTGAGACACGACACGCTGACCGAACGCACGATCGAGTTTAGCCTGAGTGACCTCAGGTTCAGCCGTGAGGAAACTCACGATTGGTGTCGGCGTGTCCAGCGGCGTGATGGACGGATAGCCGAGTCCTGGCATCGCTCCTTGCAGGCGATCCACAAGGGGCTTCGTATGTGCACGAATGTTTGGAACTTCAAGTCGCGCTAGATACTTAAGCCCCTCATATGCACACACGGCTGGCAGGTAAGGCATCGTTGTGGTTCCCTCGTAGATTGCAGCACCTGGCCGACGAACAAACTGACCGTCTTGCTGTGTTACCTGACGTAAGCCATACCGTGTTTGTTTGATAACATCACCCTGCAAAGCCCGCTTAACGTACAAGAATCCCAAACCAAAGTCGCCCATAAGCCACTTGTAGGTGCTACACGCGCAGCAGTCGATCCCCATCGCCTGCACATCCACGGCGGTGTTACCAGCTGCTTGAATAATGTCAGCATAGACATAGGCGCCGTGAGCGTGGGCGATGTCACTGATCGCCCGTACGTCGTGCATGTAGCCATTAATGTTCGACACCAAAGCCAGTGACACTAAGCGAGTATTCGCATCGATCGCCTGCTCCATGTCGGCCACATCGATTCGCCAGTCTCGATGCCGGACAACACGAAGTTCGATCTGCCCAGCATCGGCTAACGCTGTATACAGATAGCGGGACGCTGCGAAGTGAAGATCGTCAATGACGACATTGCCACCCAACTCAGCCAAGCCGAGTCCCGAGACCACCAGGTTCTCCCCATCAGTGGTGCTCATGACAAAAGCAATCTCCTCAGCGCTCGCGTTAATCAACGTCCCAAACAGTTGCTTTGTCTCCGCTTGCTTGGCCGCTGTAAAGCTGTCGCGACCTAATCCTCCCATGGCTCGGTACTGTGAGTACTCTTCCAAAGCCCGTAAGGTGTGCACGCTGAATGGGTGGGTTTCAGCCGCAGCTAGCCATAAGTTCTTTCCGGCACGGGGAAATTCTGATCTAATGACCGAAAAATCCAGGGAGTCGTCGAGCGTACGAGAAGTGGATGCCACCGTGGTGTTTGGCCCAGTTCCAAACGCTAATGCACCTGCACCGACGGTCTTCATTAATTCACGTCTACTGAAATCCATATCGGAACTCTCTCTCTCTGCTCTTCCAGACCTAACGCAACAATTGTGTTACCACTGGAAGTGTCTACGTTCGCCCAACGATAGCGCTGCGGGTAGTCCTATTCAAGCGCTTATTGTTCTCACAAAGGGGTGTAAATTGGATACAAATAAATTACACTTTTGAAAAATAGTCGGCACTCAGGTCGGATTGCAGTGCACACATAGATTTTTTTGGGTGCGTCTCTCGAGAGGAAAACACTA
>DODG01000099.1 GCA_003509065.1 Acidobacteriota bacterium | reverse complement strand
TCCTCAATTTTTTCGGATAATCGGGAACCTAAAATAGCGCCTATCACTATGTCATGTACTTTTCCATCTCCATCTAGCAGGAAAGTTGAAGGCATATTTGTGATTTGCCAGTCGGTAATCACATTCCGGTTGAAGGTGTTACCAGTTATGTACGTGATTCCAAAACTTTCGACTAGGTCTCGACCTCCGTTATAAGTTCCCAGACCAACATAGGGACCTACATCGACACCGACGAACAAAACCTTGTCTCCATATTCATTCCATGCGGCTTCTAACCCAATCATTTCTGCGCGGCAGGGTGGGCAGTTATTGGCCCAGAAATTCAAGAGAATCGGTCGTTTTTCTTGGGCAATCAGTTTGTTGAACGAAATAGATTTGGAACCAGTTTCTTCCTCGCCGGTGTAGATATTAATAATGAAATCGCCATCATCTGCCGATGGTTTATCCGTACTGCAATGAGATAACAGCGGCATTAAAGAAACCATCAATAATGTAATGAGTAATGATTTAGATCGAATAATGGGTATGTAATTTCTGATGTGTAGCACGTCAGTTATTTTTGTAGTTTGTGTAGATATTGTTGGATTATTCGATGCTGTACAGACCCTAGCTCAGGTATATCAAGTGGTAAATTGGCTTAGGTTGCTGATTTTTCTATTGTGACCATTGTTTTGGACTTCAACTAGTTTGCGGGGATTTGAAATGGGTGAATTCGACGGAAAATCTGTGATCGTTACTGGTGGCGCACTTGGAATAGGTGGTGCTGCATCAGAAGCGTTTGCTCGTGAAGGAGCGAATGTAACTATCCTTGACTGGAACGAGGAAGCTGGCAATGCTGCCGTCGACACAATTGTTTCCGGTGGCGGAACAGCGCAGTTCATACATGCAGACGCCGGTACGACAGAAGGGTGTCGCTCCTGTGTCGATGCTGCGGTTGAGGCATATGGAGGCGTAAACGTTGTTTTCAACAATGTGGGAATTCAACCGCCTGACTCTTATGTTGATGCTGTCGAACTTCCCGAAGAGACTTGGGATAAGATCATCGCAGTCAACTTAAAAAGTAGGTTTTTACTGGCCAAATATTCGATTCCGCATATGCGGAAAGCGGGTGGTGGAGTGATTATTTCTTCGGCGAGTGTCCAGGGCCTGCAATCCATGGAGGGTGTATCGGCGTATGCGGCCTCAAAGGGTGGAGACCTGTCATTAATGCGACAGATGTCGCTAGATTTTGCCAAAGATAATATCCGTGTTGTTTCCGTTAACCCGGGAGCTATAGACACTCCAATGGTTAGGAACGCCATAACGGGAACGGGCGGTAACTTGGAAGATGAGTTGATAACGACTGGCTTGGCGCATCCGATTGGGCGGATTGGTCAGCCGTCAGATATCGCCAATATGGTTCTTTTCCTCGCTAGTGACAAAGCGTCGTTTGTAACCGGATCGTATTTCAATGTAGACGGTGGTCTCATGGCTATGGGAGCGTGGGCCAATACCGTAGGCGCTGATGGTTCCAACTAGGGCTATGTTAATTATCGCTGACTAAACGGGCGTTCTGGCTAAGCGTTGGAAGTACTCGTCATTAAGATGCTTGCACTTTCAAGGGCAAATTGATTTGACGGTTCTTGGAAGGTAGCTAGTTTTGTAGTGCTTGAGACAACATTTATATTTCATTCAATTCCGTTTGGGTTTTCCTGTTCTACTTGATTTTTATTGCTAGCAATCCAGGCAATGAGTGAGGTGTAATCCTTTATCACAGACGTGGCGGCTAGCTTCCTCTCGATGGTTAAACTTTCGTACTTGATACCAAGTCGATCACAAATCAAGTTTACAAACGTTGCTCCTACATTTGAGAAGATTGGCTCGGCTTTGTCTGTAACCATCCATTCGAGGTCCTTATCCCATTTAGCTACCGGGATTTTCGCCATTTTCTCAATCCACTTCACGGCATCTGAGTCTTTTTCCTGTGTTGCGCGCCAATGCTTTTTCCATGCCTTATACATTTGATCTTTAAGTACTTTATATTCATCGTCTTTTGGTGTTAAATCTGGGCGGTCTTTGGTAATCATCTTTTCCCACATGTAATCCAAGTACTCATCCCCAGAACGATCGATTTTCTTTTCCCCTTCCACATTTCCGAAATGTTCTCTCCAGTTTTCTGAGAACCTATCACCCATGACTGTTACTCCTTTACTGAATCAGATGGATTAAACTTAAACCGGTATAAAGCATCGGCTTTCGCTTTACCACTGACATCAAGTGCTTGAGGGTTTTCGATAACGCTTAGAAGCATCTCAGCTGACTCCTCTTTTTCTTCTCTCAGGATATTTATTTGCGATCCAGTTCTTTGTTTTTTGGGAATGGGATCATTTAAATGTATGCGATCGAATTGTCGGGGTTGACTCTGTCACCCCTGTGCCAGGCACCCTTGTAGGGATGTTCAGTGAACTCTTCCTCGACTATATCGATGCCAAGTCCGGGGCCATCTGGGATCGGGTAATAGCCGTCGACCGGGTTGATTACTTTGCTGACGGATGCAATTTCAGCTGGTTTAAGGATTCTTGATTCCTGAACTAGGAAATTTGAAGTCGCTGCATCAAAATGAAGGTTTGCGACGGTTGCTAACGGGCCCATAGGATTATGTGGCGCAACAACCAAGTCATGGGCCTCTGCAATGAACGCGATCTTTCTCATCTCGGTCAGTCCTCCGACGATGCAAACTTCCGGCTGAAGAATGTCTACTCCGCCTTCACGAATAAGCTCCCACATCTCGAATTTGGTATATAAGCATTCACCGGTGGCAACGGCGCATGGCATCTTGTCCCGTAACTGACCCATTTCATGGCGATTTTCCATACGAATGGGCTCTTCCATGAACCATGGATTGAATTCCATTAGAGCGTCGGTGAGTTCCAGCACCCTGATTGGCTCGAAAATTGCTGCATGCGCATCGAACCCAACGTCAATGTCGTTACCGATAGCGTTGCGAATTGCCTTGAAACGCGCCACGGAGTCGGCGATAGCGTCATTCCAGTGCATTTCGCGCCAGTTTGGAGAAAGCGGACTGGCCTTAAGAGCTGTAAACCCTTTATCGACCTGCTCGCGGGCATCTTCAGCTAATTCGTTGGGAGTAGTGCCATGTATATCCCAGTATGCCCTGATTTTGTCACGGACTCGTCCTCCCATCAGTTCGTAAACCGGCTTGTTCAGTGCCTTCCCTGTGATATCCCACAGCGATTGGTCGATTGCTGAAAGTGCGGCCAGTCCGGTCGATCCAATGGGAAATCTTGCTCCTTGATAGCAGAGTGCCCAGTTTCGTTCGATTTCCGTCGGGTCTTGTCCAACAAGCTGTTCAGCGAAATATTCGACCCAGACGGGTGACGCTGCGTCTGGTCCGACGTGGTACACCTCACCAACCCCGTAGATATCGGCATCGGTTTTTGTTTTCACGTAAACCAGGTTACTGGCTGAGGCGTCGGTGGAAATCAGGCATTCAATGTTTGTGATTTTCAATTTGATCCTTTTTTGTCGTTGTCTTGTGATCAGATCAGTTGAGTGGGGTCTAGAGGAATCCAGGGGTTCCATCGCTGTATGTAGCGAAGCCCCTGTCCCAATGTCTAGGCGGATTGGCTGCGATTGCATCGTGGTTCAATGTCATACCGATGCCTGGGTTGGTGGGCAGTTCAAAATAACCATCCACTGGTATCCAAGATTCGTTTACAAATTCAGATTTCTTTTTTTTGTGATCGCCGTGCCACTCTAGAATTGCAAAATTGTTGATTGAAGCCGCATGGTGGACTCCAGCAGCTGTGGAGATAAGCCCGAGAGGGTTATGGGGGGCGACGGTTACATAGTGTGCCTCGGCGACGGCGGCGATCTTTTTCGCTTCTAGAAGGCCTCCACAACACAACATGTCTGGCTGGATGATATCCACGGCATCTGCGTTTAGCAGTTCGGTGTACCGGTGGAGCCCATACAGGTTTTCGCCTGTTGCTAGAGCAACTCTGAATTCTCGACGAAGTGCTGCGGTGGATTCAACGAATTCGGATCGTGCCGGCTCTTCGATGAACATAAGGCGATAGGGGGTGATAACTTTTGCCAACTGCAGGGACAACGCAGTTTCTCTGATCGCCGCATGAACATCCACTGCTAGATCAGCACTTTCGCCTATGGCATCACGTATAGACGACATCCTTTCATCAGCTTCTCGAAGTACCTGTCTCCAAGGTATCTCGCGCCAATTTGACGGTACAGGGCTGGTCTTGAATGCGGAATATCCTTCACTCATTAATTCTCGTGCATGTTCTCCAACAGCTGATGGCGAGTCACCGTAGATGCCGTGATACACCCGAACTCGATCTCTCGTCTTGCCGCCTAATAGACTGTAAACGGGGACGCCTGATGCTTTGCCAGCGATATCCCACAGTGCGATGTCTATTCCTGAAATTGCCGACCACGCAACTTGCCCGAGAGGGAATCGCATCGTGTTCTTGGCACGTTCAAGTAGCCACTCGATTCGACTTGGATCCTGACCGATGAACCAGGATTTCATTTCTTCTACCATTGAGATAACACTGCGGTCGGGTCCGATCGAGTAGGCCTCACCGACACCGGTAATTTCCTCATCGGTATGAATCTCGAGAAATATGTTGTTTCTCTGCCCATCATTAGCATGAAACGTACGGATGTCAGTGATT
Source organism: Acidobacteriota bacterium (assembly GCA_003509065.1). The sequence goes on along the minus strand of DODG01000099.1, from coordinate 638 downwards.
TTCATTTTTTTAATCGTGTTTATTGCGCGGTGTGTCGATCAATTGTTAGTTCTGACGTATTTTGGCATATCCGTCGTCAGGATCAACTTTGGGTGGTATTGATTCTGTAATATTCGTCCAAGGAGTTCGGCTGTGTTTAACCCTTTCGACAAAATATCTTCCCGTCAGGTTCGAATAGTAATTTCTGTAAGTTTTGTCTTTGTGGGACTTTGGCTTTTATTACAGCCTGCCGGCCAACCTGTTTCAGCGGAGGACATGTCCAGCCAGCCTCAAGTCGTGCTCATCGAGCTCGATGGGGCTATCAGTCGCGTCAGCGCGAGGTTTGTTGAAAGGGGTGTGACTGTTGCGCGTGAGTACAACGCGGAACTCATCGTATTGATGCTTGATACTCCTGGAGGCCTCTTGGATGCGACTAGAGATATTGTCGAGGAGTTTCTCGTATCAGATATACCGATTGTGGTCTATGTGGCTCCTGAAGGAGCTCAGGCAGCAAGTGCCGGTACTTTTATTGGTGCAGCGGCGCATATACTGGCCCTTGCGCCCGCCACCAATATTGGGGCTGCTTCGGTAGTTAGTATTGATGGAGAAGATTTACCAGATACTTTGAACTTGAAGGCGACACAGGATGCTGCCGCGTT
>DODG01000128.1 GCA_003509065.1 Acidobacteriota bacterium | reverse complement strand
GCACCTAGCTTGTTTTAAAGCAACCCCAAGTCTTGCACTTATTCGCCAGGGTATAGTATTCTTCTCATAGGCGAAAGAAAAACGAATGTCTACCTTAACAAAAACGGATCTTGAAAACCTGCTTAAGGAAAAGAGTTTTGGAAATACTTTATTTTCTTATATTTACGCTAAAGATCCATTCGATGTTTCTCTAGCTCCAACGGAAATTGCAAGGCTCGATACAAAACTTGGTGGAGGTCTTCCGAGGGGGCATCTTTCGGAGATTGTTGGGGAGCATACGACTGGTCGGATGAGTGTAATGCATGCGGCATTTGCTGCAGCTACGAACCGTGGTGAGCTTGTTGCACTTATTGACACGTTCGACACTTTTGATCCGGAATCTGGTGCGGCGGCTGGTATCGATTTTTCACGCTTTCTCTGGATTCGAGGGGGCGCAGATAGCAATGAACCAATGCTACACATCGTGAATCGCTCGATTAAGGCGTTGGAATGTCTTGTGCACGCTGGTGGGTTTGGAGTAGTTACTCTCGACTTGGTTGATTTGCCAGACCATGTATTTCGCCGAATTCCGTTCACAACATGGAGACGATTAACGCACGCGGTAAAAGATCAATCGACAGCCTATTTATTAATAGGCGATCGATCAATTGCCAGAAGTGTTGCGGGGGTGACGATACGCTTGGAATCCAGAAAAGAGGCCGTTCGCTGGTCGTGTGAATCAACGCACAGTGAATTGTTGCATGGTTTCGATATTGTTGTTCGCGTGATTGGTACACGTTTCCCTCAAGAGGGTCGGTGTTGTCAGCTGTTCGCGTCGATGCCTACCTATTCGGATATTTCTAATTTCTGACTTGCATAAATTATGTTCGTGGGCGTGCATATGCTGCTGTCCAATGGCAAACAGCGGCTACCTAATACCAAGCAATACAACGATCTCGTTGAACTAGCTCGTGCATGCTCTCCACACTTTACAATTTTTAATCAAAAGACGGTTGTCCTGGATGCGAATGGGTTACGTGGTCTGTGGGGTGATTTTCGTGCAGTTGGAAATACCGTACGCCGCATGGCGATTCAACGAGACATTCATTGCCGAGTTGCGCTTGGAACAACGCGAACTGCTTCCGTGTTGTTGGCCTATGGTGGTTCTAAAGCTCTGACCGTAACCAATCCCGGCTGCGAAAAGGAGGCGCTGGCTTTATTGCCATTAACGGTTTTAGAGAGTGTCTTTTCTGAAACCAAGACATCAGAATTGACTGAACCTCTGTTCTACTCATCGCGTAAACGTGAAGTGTTTCAGCATGCTGGCAGCGAAGTATTTCGTGCTTTCCGACGCTGGGGACTTTCAACACTCGGAGATCTGACAGCGCTACCATGCGACGAGTTATTTGCGCGACTAGGAGTTGACGGTGAGGCTTGGCAGCGGTGTGCTCGTGGCGAAGATGTCTGGCCACTTATGTCGGTGCCAGATGATTTGCAGTTCAAAGAAATCTATGACTTCGAATGGCCCATTGAAGGATTCGAGCCCCTGGCCTTCGTCATTGGCCAAGTGCTTGAGCGATTAATGGAAAAACTTGCGCAGTGTAACGTTGCTGCGGCTGCGCTGACCGTGCAGTGCTGGTTGGTCACACGCGTTTATCACACACGGACGTTGCAGTTGCCTACCCCAATTCGTGATCCACAGGTTCTGCAAACGCTCTTATTGCTTGATCTGGAAACTCATCCACCTTCCGCAGGTATTGACCGAATCATCATAAGCGTGAATCCCGGTCCTGCACGTGCGGTTCAGTTTTCGTTACTCAGACGAGCCTTTCCGTCACCTGAGCAGTTGTCAACACTGTTAGCACGCCTGACAACGTTGATGGGTAAAGGGAAATGCGGTGCGCCCATCTTGGTTGATTCACATCGTCCTGGTGCTTTCGATATGCAGACTTTTAATCCGAATAATGCCCGTATTCAATCGTCTGTGGTAACGAAGTTACCACTTGTTGGTTTCAGAAGGTTTCGTTGTCCAGTAGCAGCTCGTGTGATGACCGATTGTGGACACCCGGTTCAAATTTCAGCAGGTGGTGGTATTGGCACTCGATCAATTGTTAGGTGTGCGGGGCCATGGCGTTCGTCTGGTCATTGGTGGATGTCGAGAGAATCTGCTTCGAAACACCAATCAGTAGATAGCTTTTGGAGTTATGACGAATGGGACGTTGCTTTAAGTAGTGGTGGAGTCTATCGGATTTATCGAGACCGCGCGCTCAAGGCTTGGTTTGTGTCAGGAATTATGGACTGATGTACTTGGAGTTACATACGGCTTCTGCTTTTTCGTTTCTTGACGGTGCGTCGACGCCCGAGGCTCTCGTCGAACGAGCTGCTGCACTAGGATATTCAACCCTAGCTTTACTCGATAGGGATGGCGTTTATGGAGTGCCGAGGTTTCATAAGGCTGCCATGACAGCCGGCATTCGGCCGATCATTGGGTGCGAACTTACGATTAGGACAGAGAGGATAAACGGTTCACAGGCGAACAAGAAACGTTCAACGCCACTGATACGGCGACTACCGGTACTAGTTGAGTCAAAGAAGGGATATCGTCATCTTTGCCAACTCGTGACTCGAATGAAGTTGCGATCGCCGAAGGGGAAAGGTTCGCTAACACTTGACGACTTTGAGGGTTCAACAGAGGGGCTCGTAGCACTAGCAGGTCAGTCAATATTTACCAGCTCTCAAACTGATGTAGATGAAATCTTCAATCGGCTCCTTGGACTCTTTGGAAGGAGTAACGTTTATGTTGAAGTGCAGCGTCATTTGTTGCGAGACGAAGAATCTCAGAACCGGTTCTTGATAGATTTGGCCTCAGCGTACCGTGTGCCGGTAATAGCCACAAATGGCGTACGATTTGCAACAGTAGGCGATCGTCTACTCCATGATGTGCTGACTTGTGTACGGTACAAAACAACACTTAATCGTGCTGGGCGTCGACTTATGCGAAATTCTGAGCGATACCTCAAATCGCCGGATGCCATGGAACGATTATTCCGTGATCTACCTGGTGCGCTTCGTTCAACCGAGGAATTAGCAAGTCGTCTGCAGTACTCGATGAACGATCTCGAATATCGATTTCCTGTGTATCCCGTACCGGATGGCGACTGCATGGGTTCTTTTCTAAGAAAAGTGACGGAAATCGGAGCACGCGAACGATACCGACCGTACCATGAGCGCGCGCGTCAACAGATTGCACATGAACTAGCGTTAATCGAGAAGCTCGATTTAGCCGGCTATTTCCTCATCGTCTGGGATCTCGTTAATTTTTGTCGCCGACACGATATTTTGGTGCAGGGACGAGGATCTGCAGCGAACAGTGCCGTTTGTTACAGCTTGGGCATAACGGCAGTGGATCCAGTTGGTATGGATTTGCTCTTTGAACGATTTCTGTCAGAGGAGCGAAGGGAATGGCCAGATATCGATCTTGATTTGCCGAGTGGAGATCGGCGTGAGCAAGTCATTCAGTACGTCTATGAACGGTACGGACAAGTAGGCGCCGCCATGACAGCGAATGTTATTACGTACCGAGGACGGAACGCTATGCGCGAGGTTGGCAAGGTGTTGGGTATTGAAGCGGATCGGATCAATCGCTTGTCGAAGACGGTAGGAAAGTTTGTACGGACTGATTCCCCAGGTGCGCTTACTAGCTATTTAAATGATGCAAAATCCGTCGATAAGGATTTACGTGTTCGTAAATGTGTCGAGTTATGGCAACAAATCCAGCATCTACCTCGACATCTCGGACAGCATTCCGGTGGTATGGTGCTCTGCCGAGGACGTCTCGATGAAGTAGTACCACTTGAGCCAGCGAGTATGCCAGGGCGTGTCGTAATTCAGTGGGATAAGGATGACTGTGCTGACATGGGCATCATTAAAGTTGATTTACTTGGTCTTGGCATGATGGCCGTGTTGCAGGACGCGATTGGAATGGTTAATAAGTCAGCGCTGAAAGATGAGGGGCAGGCAGTGATGTCCCGCAAGTGGCCAGTGTTAGATCTTGGACATCTTCCTCAGGATGATCCGGATGTTTATCAAATGCTACAGAAGGCCGACACCATTGGCGTGTTTCAGGTTGAATCAAGGGCACAGATGGCTACATTGCCTCGTCTACGACCAGCATGTTTCTACGATTTAGTGGTCGAAGTGGCATTGATTCGTCCTGGTCCGATCGTTGGAAAGATGGTGCATCCATACTTGAAACGTCGTTCGGGTCAAGCGCCGGTAGTGTATGCGCATCCAGCATTTGAGCCGATTCTGAGGCGTACGTTGGGAGTTCCGTTGTTTCAGGAGCAGTTACTGCGAATGGCTATGGTAGCCGCCGGATTTTCAGGAGGAGAAGCTGAAGAGTTACGTCGCGCATTTGGATTCAAGCGTTCGGATCAGAAAATGGAACAAATTGAAAGTCGTTTACGTGTGGGGATGGCACGGCAGGGAATTACCGATGAGGCTGCCGATGAAATTGTAAGGTCGATTACTTCGTTCGCGATGTACGGGTTTCCAGAATCTCACGCGGCTAGCTTTGCGTTATTGGTCTACGCCAGTGCGTATTTGAAAGTGCATTTTCCAACGGTTTTTTATGTTGCTTTGTTAAACAATCAACCAATGGGTTTTTATCATCCGGCGACCTTAATTAGGGATGCACAGCGGCGAGGTATCAAATTTCAGGAGATCAACGTCCAACGTTCTGACTGGTTGTGCACGGTTGAAGAAGAAGGGGTTATCCGTCTTGGGTTAAGGTATGTGTTAGGGCTACGTGAATCTGTTGGCCAATTAATCCAGTCAGCACGTAATAGCCAAAAGAGGTTGCCTGGCTGTAATGCACGTTTCAATTCAATTGATGATTTGGTTGCGCGAACCAAGATTTGGCGAAACGAGCTGGTAGCTCTGGCCCAGATCGGGGCACTCAGTGAATTCGGGCACGATCGACGAGCTGCATTGTGGCAAGTGGAGCATGCGATTCGACCAGCAGGAGAACTCTTTCAAAAATCAGAAAGCGCAAATCAAGAAATAGACAACATAAGTCCGCTTTCGTCCATGACGCCGATGGAATGTGTTGTAGCCGATTATGTCGGCACAGGGTTAACATTAGGTCCACATCCGATGGCATTTCGGCGTGACGAATTAGTAAGGCGTGGTGTGACGTTTGCGCGCGATCTGCCAAAGGCTGGCCATGGTTGCAGTGTGCGTGTAGCTGGTGCAGTTGTCACACGACAGCGCCCTAGTACAGCCAAGGGATTTGTCTTTTTGACTTTAGAGGATGAAACAGGTCTTGCAAACATCATCATTCGACCAGATTTGTTTTCATCAGAATGTGTTGTGATTACAAAGGAATCGTTCTTGATGGTAGAAGGAACACTACAGATTCAAGAAAGGGTTGTGTCAATCAAGGCAGAGCGAATACAGAGGCTTGCAGGTGACTGGCCAGAGATCGCTTCCCATGATTTTCATTAATGCGTATCGTAAAGAGGCAACGATTATCGTAATATCCAAGTAACTGTGATGTTAAGGTTACGCGAGTACAGCATAATTGTAGGATGTGCTACATGAGAACGCACATTCACTTTATGAGCGCGCGACTGTCTCTTTGTGTTAAAAATTATTTTTGAAGAATTATTGTGAAGTCAAAGGTGCTATGGCAAAAACAAATATAAAACCAATATTTAAAAGACGACGGTCAAAGATTCACGGTTGGGGAGTGTTCGCCACTGCTCCTATTAACAAGAATAAACGAATCATTGACTATGACGGTGAGAAAATCACACACAAACAAAGTGCTGTTCGAGAGGACCGCTACCTTAGCCGAGGCCACATCTGGTGCTTCAAGATTAATAATTTTTGGGTTCGTGATGCTGCAGTCGGAGGTAACACCGCTAGGTTTATAAATCATAGTTGCAAGCCGAATTGCTACGTGCAAATCGTCGGACATACAATTTGGATTCGAGCAGCCCGTAATATTAAGCGTGGAGAAGAATTATCGTACGACTATTCTACGGATGGTGATAAAACGATGCCGTGTCGCTGTAAGCCAGGATGCACGACAAAACTGTGAAACACTTTGTCTATCTCCACGGTTTCGCGTCGTCCGAAAAGTCGGCGAAGGCGAGGTGGCTTGCCGATCGGTTGCAGCCACACGACGTGACGTTGCACTGTCCAGATTTAAACGCCCCTGATTTTTCAACGCTTACCGTCTCTAGGATGATTGATAGAGTTGGCCGCTCTATACAGGCTCTGCCGGCTGGTCCTGTGAGTCTTATTGGGTCTAGTCTGGGTGCTTTTGTAGCGTTACACTTGGCCGCAATTGACTCTCAAGGTGGTTTAAAGTCGGCCCGGCAAGACCTTGACAGTTCTCGAATTGAACGCTTGGTGCTTTTGGCGCCGGCATTCGATTTTGGCAAGAATCAAATGCCTGGTCTTGATGCGGGCGAATTTGATCGTTGGCAACAGAGTGGTCATCTTCAAGTGTTTCATCACGCCTTCGGTGAAATGAGACCCGTGCATTACGAACTTTATAGTGATGCGAGTCGGTATGATTCATTTGCGGTCCAGCTTAACAAGCCGATCATGATTTTTCAGGGAAAACACGATGATGTCGTCGATCCCAAGGTTGTCGCACGTTTTGCGACTGAGCGATCGAATGTACAAGTGCATTGGTTGGATGATGGACACCAGCTTTTGAATAGCTTGGAGTTTATTTGGTCTGAGTTGACTACCTTTTTGCACATAGAGTCTTAATCTTGCTTTCGACTATCAGTGTCGTCGTGCCGGTTTTACACGATACAGAACAACTTGAAGGACTTCTTTCTACAATTTCACTGGAGATGATCCATCAAGGCTCCATAGAAATTATTGTTGTCGATGGTGCAGATACCGATTCCTCGATTGAGACTCTGAAAGGTGCCTGTCCTTGGGTATGCTGGACTAAGACACGTCCAGGACGTGCCCGTCAAATGAACCATGGCGCACGGTTGGCATCTGGTGACTGGTTACTGTTTCTACATGCGGATTGCCGATTAAGCGTCGGTTGGGATACCGAAATCCTGAAAGCTAATGCGAAGAGACAGTATGTTGGCGGCTGCTACCGATTTAAACTCCAGACGACTGATTGGCGTGCTCGCCTGATTGAGTGGGGAGTGGCTAGGCGTGTGGCATGGCTAAATCTTCCATATGGTGATCAGGGTCTTTTTGCGCGTCGCGACGTATTTAACGCGATTCATGGTTATCGAAATCTTCCGCTTATGGAGGATGTAGACTTGGTCATTCAGCTAAGGCGTCGAGGTAGGTTATTTAAATCAAGGCTACCTATTCAGGTGTCATCTAGACGTTGGCAGAAAGACGGATGGTGTCGGCGTAGTGCTCAGAACGTTCTGTTGTTGTTTGGATTTTTCTTGGGAATAAATGCTGAGTGGCTAGCGCGTGTGTATTACAAATCTGCGTCAGGCTCGCCCAGCTAATTGGAGCAATCTAATACTTTGTGAATGGTATGAGTACGCCCTTTCCAGTTAAATCGGCGTTACCAGAATCCTTGATTCAGCCACTCGATCAAGCGAATCAAAACCTTCTGTCTCACGTGCATCCGCCAGACTGGTCCAACCCTGTCGGGAATGGCCGATACGATTTATGTGTTCTCGGAGCTGGAACGGCCGGTTTAGTAAGTGCAGTCGCTGCAGCTAGTCTTGGGGCACGGGTGGCTCTGATCGAAAAAAGTTTGTTTGGCGGGGATTGCTTAAACGCAGGATGTGTACCGTCGAAGGCTCTTTTGCGCTCTGCGAAACTCATCGGGGAATTGCGAAATGCCAAGGCATTGGGCGTTGATACGGATGGGTCGACCGTCAACTTTGGTCGCATTATGGAACGCATGCGGCTCCGTCGTTCGGACCTAGGTCAACATGATTCTGTAAGTCGATTAGTTAATCTCGGAGTTGACGTGTTTCTGGGAGAAGCCGAATTTACGGGGCGTTCGACCGTCCAGGTTAAAAACCAAAGTTTGCACTTCAGGCGTGCCATCATAGCCACAGGCAGTCGGCCAAGGATTCCTGAAATTCCAGGCCTCACCGAGACCCGATACTTAACAAATAAGAATCTATTCTGGTTGACCGATCTTCCGCGCCGCCTCCTTGTCCTCGGAGCCGGACCAGTGGGTTGCGAGATGGCTCAAGCGTTTGCACGATTTGGAAGTCATGTCACTGTTCTAGATCTGGCGGAACAAGTACTGCCTCGTGAGGATCGTGATGCGGCGACACTTATTCAGCGCCAGCTTAGTGCAGATGGTGTGCAATTTAAACTTAACGCGACAATACAGAAAGTCGTGCATCACGGCGCTGAGATACAGGTTCACTTCCAGCAATCTGGCATATCCAAAGAAGCGTGCGGCGATCAATTTTTAATTGCGGGTGGCAGGGAACCGAACATTGAGAGTCTTAATCTCAAGGTTGCAGGCGTTGTTCATGGAGAGTCAGGAGTTGTGGTTAACGACCAGTTGCGGACAACGAATCGACGCATTTACGCAGCTGGAGATGTTTGCTCGACATTTAGGTTTACACATGTTGCTGATGCCATGGCGCGCGTAGCAATTCAAAACGCTCTGTTCTATGGTCGAAAGAAAGCCAGTACGCTGGTAATTCCATCGTGCACTTATACTGATCCCGAGATCGCCCATGTGGGTCTTAATAGTGAGGAAGCAAGTGCGCGAGGCCACCGTGTAGAATCTCTAACGGTGCCACTTGCCGAAGTGGATCGAGCAGTTCTGGACGAGATGACGGATGGTTTTGTGCGTGTACATCACGAAAACGGTCGATTATTGGGTTGTACGATTGTAGCAACACACGCGAATGAGATGATTGGCGAAGCTACGTATGCGATCAGTCAACACGGCACGCTGTCAGATATCTCAAATACCATCCATCCATATCCAACGCAGATTGAAGCCCTAAGAAAAGCAGGCGATGCCTATCGGCGAAGTTTGATTACCCCGAGGTTGAAGCGGTGGTTGCGTCGTTATTTCGTGTGGAGTCGGCGTTGGTAATGGCGAGTTCGGCGCTGGAAATGTGAAATGTGGGATCGTCAATGTTCGACAAGTGTGTAAAAGATTGGGTTACTTGTGTATCTTCAATAGACGATGACATCATACAATTAGATGATATTTCTGGATGGAGTGATAGGGTAACTGAAAGAAGAGAGGCTCCATGTTAGTACAACGACGGAACAATATTCTTTCATCGGAAATTACCGACGAACGCACCTACCTCAATCGCCGGCAATTTATTCAAGGTACTTCGGGTGCGGCGCTTGGATTGGCGACAGGGGCATTCGCGCTTAGTTCTGCAACTAACCTACGAGCGGGTTCCCAGGAGACCATTCCTGACATTCAAACTAGTGTGTTCAGTACGAACGAGCAGCCGAACTCTTTTAGCGATATTACCAGTTACAACAATTTCTATGAATTTGGTCTCGACAAAGGTGATCCAGCTCGGCATGCACATGAACTGACGGTTAAACCATGGTCTGTCAAGGTTGAAGGCCATGTGAACAAAGCTGCTGAGTATGATCTCGAGGATCTGCTTAAAGGGATAACGTTTGAAGAGCGGATCTACCGACTACGCTGTGTTGAGGCATGGTCGATGGTAGTTCCGTGGGTTGGGTTTCCTTTATCGACACTTATTAATCGTTTTGAGCCTACTTCAAACGCAAAATTCATCGAGTTCACAACCGTCTATCGTCCAGAAGAAATGCCAGGTCAGCGCCGGGCGATTCTGAGCTGGCCTTATATTGAAGGACTACGAATGGACGAAGCGATGCATCCCTTGACCATCTTGGTAGTGGGTCTTTACGGAAAGACGCTGCTCAACCAAAACGGTGCGCCTCTCCGACTAATGGTGCCCTGGAAATACGGTTTCAAGAGTGTTAAATCAATCGTGAGAATGCGTTTTACGAATGAGCAACCGAGAACCGCATGGAATGTCGCCGCACCAAGTGAATACGGGTTTTACGCTAACGTGAATCCTACCGTTGACCATCCGCGTTGGAGTCAAGCACGCGAGCGGCGCATAGGCAAGTTCTTCAGGCAGGCGACCGAAATGTTTAATGGATACGGTGATGAGGTTGCGTCGCTCTATTCCGGAATGGACCTCAGAAGAAACTATTAGAGTTGAAAGGCTGAGAATAGAGAACTGAAGGGTAACGTGAGGGTTGGGCATATCGAGTCACTCGTGTTTTTCCTTGGCCTTGCGCCAGCGAGTGTATTGCTTTTTCGAACTTTCCTTGGAAATTTAGGTGCGAATCCCATTGAAGTCATTACGCACGACACCGGCATCTGGAGTCTACGTATCCTTCTAGTAACGTTGGCGTTGACTCCGATTCGACGGTTTACAGGTTGGAATGTCCTTTCACGTTTTAGACGGATGTTGGGACTGTTCGCATTCTTCTACGCTAGTCTTCATTTCCTGACCTACATCGTTCTGGATCAGTTCTTTGCGTTTGACTACATCATTGAGGACATCATCGAGCGACCTTATATTACAGTCGGTTTTCTTGGATTTGTGTTGCTGATCCCTCTTGCGGTGACCTCATCGCAAGCGATGATTCGCCGTCTTGGAGGACATCGCTGGAAGGTCTTGCACCGTTTGATCTACTTCTGTGCAACTGCGGGGGTCGTTCACTTTTTGTGGCAAGCGAAAATAGACTTAAGGCGACCTCTTGTCTATGCGATCGTGCTGGCAGTGTTATTGATGGCCAGGCTGGTTTTCAACTATTGGCGCCCCGTGTCGGTGACGTCGTTAAGAGACCAATCGTAAGCAAGAAATCTTATACGCGTATTCGGAACTCGGGCAATTGCTTGGGCTGCTGGCGGACCGTATCTCGCAATTAGCCCAAGAATGGCTCGATCGCGGTATGAGCTGTTAGCTGTAACGCCGTGAGCGTATTCAGTTGTGAAATCTTCGCCAAACCAATTCAAGATTGCTGTAACACGTAGTGTCTCTTCTTCAATTTTCAACCATGCGGCTTGGGCCAGTGCTTGTCGGGTCGAAGTTACAAGTTGTTCTATTAGTGTTTCCGAGCGATACGGTTGTGGGCTTAGAGGCGGGCAACTCAGAGCGGCGCAGTTGATTGCAAAATGTATAAGCGGTTGTTTAAAAGTAGGTCGCAAAATTTCGTGCTCGATTTGGTCGAGCGTCACAATGCGTCCTGCTGCATCCCAAGGCATGACATCAAAGACTCCTTTGATTTGTCTGATGCTATTGCGAGGGTACCAACTCAGCCAACTACCTTTGATAGGGTAATGATCGACGATCGCTTTGAGAGTGAAGAGATTGTACGCGTTGATCCAATAGGCAAGTTGTTGGTGTTCAGACCACTGTTGGAAGTCTTCGTCTGATACGGCTGCTATAGATTCAATAATGGTAGTGAGTGAGGTTCGAGCGTCCACAAGTTTAGCGTAATTTATTCGTTGATCAATCACATGAGCCGATAGTAGTTTCGCGTAAGCTTGGTAACTATGATCGAATGGTCCACTCGTTGGTGTTGCGGTGACGGTGCTTGCTCCAATTGTCATACTAAACATCCATATAACGATCGATGTCGAAACATGAAGGAGCACTGTTTGTATTATCTCTAGTGAACGATTTCTTGCTTAACGAGTACTAATCCAATTTTTTGGATTAGACTCACCTCTGGTATACAGATGGTGTAAGACCTGGAAAATAGAGGTTGGTCTGAGAGGATCTTTAGCCACCTCTGGTGTGCATTTCAAGGTGTGGTTCTTCTCGTAACCGTCCAAGTGGTATGAAGGTAGTACGTCCGGGTGTGGCGACGCGAGCTTCGGCTCCACGGTCGTTCCGAACGGACCATTTGTTCTGAATGATTGATGCGATTTCATCTGGTGGCGTACCGTCTCTTAGATGCTGTCGTAGGTCGACCCCTTCTTGTGCATAAAGACAGAGGTACCAGAGACCATCAGCTGTAAGTCGACTTCGATCGCACAATTGGCAGAATGGCTGGGTAGTCGATGAGATAACTCCGAATATTGTCCCATCAGGGAGCTTGAAGCGTGCAGCTGGCGCCGAAGTTTGTGCATGGACGGGAGTGATTGAGCCAAAATGGTCACTGATGGACTTCAGCATTTCCTTGCGAGACACAACTGAAGCACTTGACCACTGAGTCGCACCACCGACATCCATGTACTCTATGAAACGAATTTCCATACCCAAACGTTTGGCATATTCAAGAAGTGCGACAAGTTCGTCATCATTCACACCTCGAATGACAACAGTGTCTAGCTTAATGTTTTGAAAGCCAGCATTGACCGCCGCTTCGATACCCGTTAGGACTGATTTGTGTACGTCAAATTTCGTAAGATCAAAGAACCGCTTGGGTTGAAGTGTGTCCAAGCTTATCGTGACACGATGCAATCCCGCTGCTCGGAGGACGGAGGCTTGACTCGCCAATTTGACGGCGTTCGTTGTAAGGGCTAAATCGCGTAGGTTGCTGCGTGCCGCTAGTTGTTCAATCAGTGACGGCAAGTTCTCACGCAACAGTGGTTCGCCACCCGTTATGCGTAATCGATCTACGCCCAGAGACATAAACACATCAACAAGTCTGACTATCTCTTCGTAGCTGAGTATGTTCTCACGGGGAAGCCAGGTGTAGTGATCTTCAGGCATGCAGTAATTGCAGCGCAGATTACACCTGTCGGTGACCGAAATCCGTAAACTAGTCATCGGACGATTGAGTGTGTCAGTAACTCGCATGGCTCAGATAATTATGCCATGATTATTAAATTGTGACTCGTATGGTTTCCTATGTGCGCGAACGTTTAGTTTAAGGATATTTGATGATATCAGGCGTCCGTGGAACTCGGGACATTGTTCCTGGCCAGGTGGAGCGTTGGCAGTATGTCGAGATGACAGCGCGACGGGTCTGTGAATTATATGGGTACACTGAAATTCGAACACCGATTATCGAGCGAGAGGAATTGTTTACCAAGGGGACAGGTCAGACAACCGATATTGTGCAAAAAGAGATGTACTCGTTTACCGATAGGGGTGATGAGCGTGTCACGTTACGACCTGAAGCAACGCCAGGGGTGGTCCGGGCATTTGTAGAGCATGCTCTTGAACAAGCGCTGGCGCAGCCCAAGCTGTACAGTCTGGGACCGATGTTCCGATACGAGCGACCACAGAAAGGTCGCTACCGTCAATTTCACCAGCTTAATGTAGAAGTCTTCGGTGTGGCTGACCCTTCGATTGATGCTGAACTTATGGAGATGGCGGCATCATTGATCCATGCTCTTGGGATTACGGGAAGTGACCTTGTGATTAATTCTGTGGGTTGCCCCAAGTGCCGACCGAAATTCAGTGCGGCCTTGATGAAAGCGCTCGGCGATGATGTGGAGCGACTGTGTGGCGATTGTCAACGTCGTGCGAAGACGAACCCTCTCAGGATTTTCGATTGTAAGATTACTGCTGACCAGACAATTATCGATGCGTTACCACACTCTGTTGATTATCTCTGTGTTGATTGTGGAAAACATTTTGAGGAAGTGCAGGGTCACTTAAATCGTTACGGGCAGGCTTTTGCCATCTCACATCGTCTAGTGCGTGGGCTCGATTACTATACTCGAACAACGTTCGAATTAGTCCAAGCGTCGTTAGGCGCTCAAAATGCTTTACTGGGTGGTGGACGGTATGATGGGCTGGTTAAGCAATTGGGTGGTCCAGATCGGGCTGGAATTGGTTTTGCAGCTGGACTTGAAAGGCTTGTACTCGCCTTACCGGAAAACCGTGTGATGGCACCTGTTCCCGATGCGTTTGTGGCAAGTTTCGGTGAAGATGTGCGGGAAGAGGCGTTCATCATCGCGAAAACGCTGCGCGCTGCGGGTCTGCGTACTCTAATTGACTATGACCGGCGGAGTGCGAAGTCGCAAATGAAACGGGCCGACCGTGCTGGTGCTCGCTACGTGGTCATCGTAGGAGGAGACGAACTCGCGCGAGGTGAGGTTACTCTTAAAGATATGACAACAGGTGAACAAAGAGCGGTGGCTCGAGAATCACTTCTTGAACTCTTAAAAACTACCGAGCCTGGGCAATGATGTGTCGTAGCGTATGTGAGGCTTAACAATAGTTAATGACTGATTATCTTGGTGAACTTGTTCGAACCCATACATGTGGAGCTCTTCGTGAGTCCGATGTTGGTCATGACGCAGTGTTGCTGGGTTGGGTGGATAGGGTGCGCGATCTTGGCTCATTGATCTTTATTGATGTCAGAGACAGGTTTGGAACAACGCAGGTGGTCGTGAGAGAAGACGAGGCGCTCCGTCCGGTAGCAAAACGGCTGCGACCTGAATTTGTCGTTGCTGTGATGGGACCTGTGGAATTGAGGTCTGCGGATACCGTTAATAGTAAGTTAGACACCGGTACGGTTGAGATCGCTGCGCGGAAGATCCTTGTATTAAACGAGTCTGATCGTCCCCCATTTCAGATAACCGAGGATGTTGCAGTTTCGGAGGATTTGCG
>DODG01000414.1:573-13644 GCA_003509065.1 Acidobacteriota bacterium | reverse complement strand
GAATGGCCCATACCGAGTAGATGGTAAAGATGTGACCCTTGTTGATTGGACCGGGAAACAGTGCTCTGTTAGTTCAGATCAATTCGCCCTATGTCGTTGTGGAGCTTCTCAAACGAAGCCCTTCTGTGATAAGTCGCATCAACGAGTTGGCTTTAGCGCTGATCCACAACACCCAAAAAACGAAACCTAGTGCTTTTTGTTAACTATCGTCTAAATGAGCTAGTGCCTCATAGTACTTACGCTGTTCGGATGTAAGAGTGTGAGGCATTGTAATGGTCACCGTCACATACAGATCGCCGCGCTGGCCTTTTTTCCTCAGAAGAGGCATTCCTTTCTCTTTCAGTCTAAAGACTTGACCAACTTGTGTGGCTGCAGGAATTGTTAGTTGGAGAGAACGACTATTCACATTGTCAAAGCTGACTGTTCCACCCAGAATAGCCGTGGTTAAGGGAATTTTAACGCTTAGATAAAGATCGCTGCCCTTTCTAGTAAACTTCTCGTGTTTGTGAAGATGGGTGCGGAGATAAACCTCCTGATTCGTTTTCGGGAGGTTAGGTTTTTGACCTAAACCCGCAACACGGATTTTGGCCCCTTCGTTAATGCCAGGCGGAATTCGGACCTCCACCGATTGTGTTTGTCCCTGTCCTAGGAAGGTGACTCGTTTGGTCACGCCGTGAAAAGCCTCCTCGAGTGTTAACGCGATTGTCTGTTCTGAAGATGCCTGTTGCGGGCCAGTCCTTTGTTTATGTGTCGTGTCGTATATTGATTGGGTAGTCTGACCGGAGAAAAAAGCATTAAAAAAGTCAGAAAATGTTTCCCCGCCTGCAAACATATTGTCGGGAGTTTTAGCGCCTCGAAAATCTACCTTCCAATTACCACCGGTAAAAGGGTGACCTTGTGATCCAGGCGTTGCTTGCTCGTACATGCGCCAGTTAGCCCCGAGGTCATCATATTTACGACGATTGTCTGGAGTTCCAAGGACTTCATAGGCCTCGCCGATTTCCTTGAACTTTGCTTCGGCTTGGGTATTGCCTTGGTTGACATCTGGATGGTACTTGCGAGCAAATTTCCGGTATGCTTGCTTGACCTCAGCGTTAGTGGCTTTCTTGGTTAAACCGAGCGTCTTGTAATAATCCTTGAATTTCATGGATTTTCTATTTCAAAAGTCAGACCCTGAGATCATCACTATCAAGATAATGAGGCGCTTTCGTCAGATTTACAATAGAAGTATTTTCAAGAAGTTTTTTGTGAGAGTGAATACTGAGAGGCTTCCATCATTCAGACTTTCTTGATATAGAGTACGGCAAAGAGGTCACTTACTTCGGCAAGGAGGAACTAACTTGGCTCTCGGCGAAAGATTTTCTTCTAGATGGGGATTAATTCTGGCCGGTCTTGGTTTGGCCGTAGGTACCGGAAATTTATGGAGGTTTCCACGTATTGCGGCTGAGAATGGCGGAGCCGCGTTCCTTATTCCCTGGATAATTTTTCTTTTCATCTGGTCTCTTCCGTTAATGATTGCAGAATTCGGCATTGGCCGGGGCGCGAGGAGAGGCGTGGTGGGTTCTTTCGCAACTTTAATTGGTCCGCGATTTGCGTGGATGGGTGGTTTTATTGCCGTTACAACCACCATGATTATGTTCTATTACACGGTGGTAACTGGTTGGACACTAAAGTATTTTGTTCTGACCTTAACGGGAGGTATCCAGGAGGTATCACCTGGTGGTTACTGGGAGATCTATAGCACGTCAGTGTGGCAGCCTATATTTTTTCATCTGGTGGCTGTTGGAATCGGAGCCTTCATTATTCAACGAGGAGTGGTCGCAGGCATCGAACGTGCGAATCGAATATTGATTCCGATTCTTTTCGTGTTGCTGTGTGTTGCGGTTGTTCGATCAGTTACGCTTCCAGGAGCCGAACGCGGTTTAGAGTTCCTGTTTAATCCTGATCTGTCAGCACTGAAAAGTTACAAAACGTGGCTTGAAGCCCTAACTCAGTCGGCCTGGTCCACTGGGGCAGGCTGGGGAATGATTCTGACTTACGCAACCTATATGCGGCGCAAAGATGACCTCGTGTTAAATGCAACGACCATAGGATTTGGCGACAATTCCGCCTCGCTCTTGGCTGGCATGGCAATAGTTCCGACTACGTTTGCGTTGTTGTCGAATGAAGAAGCTCTAGAGGTCATGGCATCAGGCAATGAAGGTTTAACCTTTATTTGGATTCCACAACTGTTTAACCAAGTGCCTGGTGGAACGATCCTTCTACCGCTATTCTTTCTAGCACTCTTCTGTGCCGCATTATCTTCTCTCATTGCCATGATAGAAATGGCAACTCGAATTTTAATGGATGCAGGTATCAATCGACGGCGTGCGGTACGGCTCGTGGCGAGCGCGATCGCAATCTGTGGAATCCCGTCTGCCGTAAGTATGACTTTTTTTGCCAACCAGGATTGGGTGTGGGGGGTCGCCCTCATGATCAGCGGACTATTTGTTGCGATTTTGGCGACAATATATGGACAAGAAAAGTTTCGCAACAAGTTAGTGAACGTGCCGGGTAACGATTTTAATCTTGGTAAGGTTTATAGCTGGATCCTGAAATATTTGGTTCCAGCTGAGTTCACGGCGATGTTTGGGTGGTGGATGTACCAGGCGGCAACGGTTGATGGATGGTGGGATCCGACCAATGCACTAAGCGTAGGAACCTGTCTCCTCCAGTGGGGCATGGCCTTATCGGTTCTGATCTATTTCAACAAGCAAATCGCAGCAGCTAGCTTACGTGGAGAGGCGGATGAAGCATGAGTGGGCGAACATGGATAATGATGTTGATTATGCTTGCAGTGAATTGGGGCGGGTTCCTCATTATGTTGATTTATGGCATTCGGCGAGAAAGACGCAAGATGCTGAGTGATGCAGGGAGCCTCGACGAGTCCCAATAAGATCTGGCGAAGGCTGTCGGCCGCTTTGGCGACAATCTAAAAGGAAGAGATTAGCCTTCATTGCCGCAATTTTATGTTGATGTCTGCAGACTTCGGAATCTATTAGGTCACCAGATAATTGAACTATGTTGACGAGATTGTGTACGCTATAGAAGAGGGAAATAGCTTTTTCAACTTGAAGTCGAAAGGAAACTTCTCCATGTATCCAGAGTTCATGATTGCGCCATTTCGCGCGGAGTTAACCCAGCTTGGGGTAAAAGAATGTCGTACCGGTGAAGCCGTCGATGCAGCAGTAACTAACACCGACGGTACAGTCATGGTGATTGTTAATTCGGTGTGCGGATGTGCCGCCGGAAGAGCTCGACCGGGTATCGCTCTAGCCTTACAGCATTCCGTGAAGCCGGAGTCTGTGGTCACAGTGTTTGCGGGTGCTGACATTGAGGCGACGGAACGGGCAAGAAAACACTTTTCTGGTTATGCGCCGTCTTCACCCGCGGTAGCACTCTTACGAAACGGTAAAGTTGTCTATATGTTAGAGCGTCATCAAATCGAGAATCAGGAAGCGCCGGAGATTGCCCAGCAATTAATGGCCGCATTCGACAAGCATTGTGCAAGTGTACCAGTGGTTTAAAGAGCACGGCCTCTATCTAGCTCCATGAGGATTTGCCGTTTCAGTTGCGAGAGGAAGCGGAACGCCGTGTTTGTAACGGGCACAGGTGGAGAGAACCATATCGGTCATCATGTTGATGAATATAGGGTGATCGTTGGCTGTCCTAGCTCGCACCATCGGTAGTTGAAGATTTTGACAGAGGGCAGCGACTTCAGTGTCAAGATCGTATAGGACTTCCACATGATCGGTGACGAATCCTATGGGGCACAGAATGACTGCAGCCAGTCCCTTGGAATGTTCGGCAGTTAAATAATCTCGCACATCAGGTCCAAGCCAAGGGTCCTGTGGGTTACCACTTCGACTTTGATATACCAGACTCCAGTCCTTTACATCAGCAGCCTCGGCAGTCTGAGTGCAAGATTCCAGAAGTTGAGACTCATAGCGTGAGGTATCCGCCAGTCGTGTTGGAATGCTATGAGCTGTGAAAACCACTCGGGCCGAGGTGGCTAGGCCGGCCGGCAGTCGCTTTCTGGCGTCAAGCACTCTGGAAGCCATGCAGTTGATAAAATCGGGGTGAGTGTACCAGCTTGAAACATAGTGAACATTGAGATCGGCGAGACCACGTTGTTGTAATTGTAGTCTCGCATCGAGAATGTTCTGGCGATATTGTTCGCAACTTGAGTACGATGCGTGGCCAGCCATAATGATCCCTAGGGGTCTTCGAAGTCCAAGTTTCGACATATGACTCAGAGTATCAACGATAAATGGATGCCAATTCCGCATTCCTACAAAGACCGGAATTTCGTTTCCTGAATGTTTTAGCGACTTTTCAAGCGCGGCGGCCTGCATCTGCGTGAGTTTTGTGATGGGTGATATCCCATCGAACAGGTCATAATGCTTGGCAACTTCTTGTACCCGAGCAGCTGGGACCTTACGCCCTCGCAAGACGTTGTGAAGAAATGGAAGGACGTCATCTGGACCCTGAGGACCTCCGAAGGCGATCAACAAGACGGCATCAAATGGGAGTGTTTTTAACATTTTCCTAGTAGGATGACGTTAGCAGGCTTTAAGATTTTACACGCGCTTGGACCCTCACGCCACAATTCTAACAAGCCAAAAGTTTTCCTTTTGTGGAGAAGGTGTTAGCGGATTGTCTGGCTGGGGTACAATCGAAGCATAGAGCGTAGTATTTAGATCTTACTCCTAGCGTAGTGACACCCTGAGTAGATGTTGCAGATGTTCTAAGTGTGGTAATAGCAGCCCACATTAAATGCTAGGCTCTAAAGAGCGGTAGGATTGCGGATAAGGTTCGGGGCGTGGCTCAGCCTGGTAGAGCACTCCGTTCGGGACGGAGGGGTCGGAGGTTCAAATCCTCTCGCCCCGACCATGTTTGCAATATTTCGGTTGAAGTGGTTCGCGTCGGATTTATTTCCAAAATGTTCAGAACGTTAGGCTGAAATTTATTCATGGCTGATGTGTTTTCTGGCCTAATCGTTAATTTGTGAAATGGGTTCCAAGGTTCGAGTCTTATCGGTGGTCGCGACTCTCATGGTGGCATGTGATTCAGGAAATATTGGTCCACCCTCGCCACCCTTTACACCGGTTGCTGATGTTAAGCAGATAATGGAAATGGTCATCGATCCAGCGGCTGAGGTGGTTTGGGAGTCTGTTGGTTTCATCATTACCGCCGACGGCGAAGAGGAAGTGCGTCCGCGTAATGACGAAGACTGGGCAGTTGTCAGAAATAGCGCAATGATTCTGGCTGAGTCCGGAAATCTTTTGATGATTGGTGACCGGGCTAAAGGAGAAGGTCCTTGGATGATTATGTCACGGTCTTTGGTTGAAGCTGGTAAGGCGACGCTGCAGGCCGCAGAGGCCAAGGACGTAGAAGCGGTATTCGCAGTAGGGGAAAGACTTTATAACGCTTGTGAAACCTGCCATGTGCTTTATTGGTATGACGAAGACGACCTAGCAATTCGAGGTATCGTCGACGAATAGAGGGGTAGTCTCTTACTAATAGAAGGCAATCCAACGTCCAGAGAAACCCACGCCGAACCAAAGCACGAGCGAGACAACAGCGATCGTCTTACCTTTAAATGGTTCCAATTGAATGTCTTCCAGCCGAAGTGCAGTTCTTCGGACAGTGAATGTAAAAAGGATGGCGACGGAAAGGAATCGCATTTTCCACCAAAAAGGTGGACTGAAATAGATCTTCAGGGTTTCTGACGAGGCGAGTAGTAATCCGGTAACAAGCATCACCAGTAAACTTCCTATCAACCAGGGATAGGCCTGTCTTGATAGGTAACTAACTGGGTGACGTTTAAGGCCAAGTCCCAATAATCGTAAATCAACAACGATTAGAGAACCTCCAAGCATCGCGAGCGCGAGGAGGTGTACGCATTGAATGACCGGGAACAACCACATCGAATCACGAATGGTTAACCCGATGTCTGTTGAACCAATCCATTCAAAAAGAGGTAGGAGAGTCATATCTAAAGACTATTCTCTTAATTGAACCAGTTGAATGCTTGCAGGCGACCGGATACCAGGACTACGGTCCACAGCGTCAACGAGACACAACCAGCCAGACGGGCCCGAAACGGAACAATCTGGAGAGAATCCCAGGTTGTTGCTTTTCTGTAGATCGCTGCATGAAACAAGAATGCGTTAAGTCCGGCAAGAAGGAGTGCGACCATCTTAATTTGAAAAAAAAGATTTTGGGCTGCTTTTAGTGGAGTGGCATAAAAGAGCAACAGGCCACTAGTAACCATCAAAGTAAAACCAAACAAAGCCCAAGGTATTAACTTGGCAGTTACCTCTGAAATTAATACGTTACTGAAGCGGAGCCCGATCAGGCGCAGATCGACAATTGCAATTAAGCCGACCGACACGCACAGGGCTAACACGTGGGTTGTCAGTATGAGGGGGTAGAGCATCAGCGACTCGCGAATCGCTGTGCTCCAGTATGTATTTTGAAGCCACTCGAAGAATTCAAGTGGTGACATATTAGCTCGCTAGTGTTAATTCTTACAGTGCTAAAAGGCGGTACGGCCACCGCAGAGTTAAGGCAAATATTTCTAAGTGTACAGCTTTTTGTTTCGTTCCAGTCTGAAAAGAAATCTGTGAATTGTATACGTGCCTAATTAGAATGCACTCAGGTATAATTCGCATTTTCAGCCATTAACAGAGGGTACATGCTTAAAGCTCGACGTTATCATATTTGTGGTCAAGTCCAAGATGTCGGATTTCGCATTTTTGCTCAAGAAATTGCTTTACGAGAAGGTTTACAGGGTTTCGTTGCGAACTGCTCTGATGGTAGTGTCGAAGCTGAAGTTGAAGGAGAAGATACATCGATTGAAAGATTTGAACGAGCTATGCGAGTAGGACCACCAGCAGCCAATGTGGAATCGGTTAATGTGGACGAGCGACCCCCGAGTGGAAGGGCCGATGGATTTTCAATTACGCCAGGTAATACATGGAAACTTTAAAATCATATATACGCAACGTGCCAGATTTTCCAAAACCTGGAATTCTTTTTTATGATATTACGACGCTCTTACGCAATCCGATTGGTTTTCGAGAATCTCTTGACAGTTTGGTAACACCGTTTGCAAATGAATCTATCGATCTAGTTGTAGGAGTTGAAAGTAGAGGCTTTATTTTTGGTGCAGCTGTAGCAGATCGCTTGGGGGCCGGATTTGTTCCGATTCGGAAGCCAAACAAGCTTCCCTCTACGACTATCCAAACGGGTTACGAACTTGAATATGGTGAGGGTAGTTTAGAAATTCATGACGATGCGATAGACAAAGGGCAAAAGGTTCTCATCGTTGATGATTTATTGGCCACTGGAGGGACGGCACAGGCGGCCGTGCAGCTTATAAAAAAGTTGGGTGGTATTGTGCAAGGTGTGGTCTTCCTGATTGAACTGGAAGGGTTAAAGGGACGTTCGAAATTACTTGATGAGAAGATTGTGTCGATTTTAAAGTATTAGTGAATTAGGCGAGCTGTTGACTACCCGTCGTTCTAGAAAACACTGCAGATATTATGCGCGTGTAGCTCAGCTGGATAGAGCAGCCGCCTCCTAAGCGGCAGGCCCCCGGTTCGAATCCGGGCACGCGCACCAGTTTCCAGATATTTCAATAGGGGCGTAAATAGATTATTAGATGTTCAGTATAATGTTACTGGCAGCAGTATTCGTACAGGGAAATATAGAAGGAACATTATGAAGCGGTCAGATAGACGTCACCTTAAAGAGAACGCGCTGGGAACTGTTCTTGTGAGTTTAGAGAATAGGTTTAGAGGGCATGGCCGAGCACTTATTTTCTGCGGACTGGTAGTTTTGGTGGGATTCGTCGTCATCGTGAAATATTTAGATCTACAGAATGAAAAAGAGTTCGCCGGCACACAAATGTTAGCGGAGGCGATGATTACCGCGACAGCACCCATTGTGTTACCGCCAGACACCTCAAGCGCTGATGGTTCTGGTGCCTTGTCAGCTCCTGCATCCTTCCAACCTGGAAGTTATACTTCCGGAGTGAGAAGGGCTAAGGTGGCACTTCAACAATTTATTGAAACAGCAGATGCCCATCCAGCCAACCGAGTCGGATTAGTCGCGCGTTATTATGCCGCAACTACGGCTTCCAGTTTGGGCCAACGAGAGGAAGCCATTCAACACTATCAAATGGTGATCGAATCAGAAGGCAATGGCATTTATGGTGAGATGGCTCAACTGGGCATGGCTGAGGCTCAAATGCATTCAGGGAATTATGCCGAGGCGACTGAAATATTTGAAGCGAGTTCAAAACAGGTTGAATGGGATATTCCAGTCGATGGGGTGTTGTTTGAGTTAGGAAAAACCTATCTACTGTCCGGTCAATCTGACCAGGCTCAGGCAACCTTCACGCGGATCATTGCCGAATTTCCAGAGTCGCTGTTTCAAACCGATGCTCAGGCTGAACTCGACAAACTCGGTTCATCCGAGAACGAATAGACGTGAACTACCTAATCCAGCTGAGCGAATTTGTAGGTTAAAAGTTTATAAACGAGTTTTGCGCACAGAAAATTTGGATGAATTACTCCAGGAATTGGGCATAACTCAACGACGTCACAAGCGATCACTTCCCGCTGACTAAACACCGCACGTAAGAGTCCAAGAAGTTCCATCCACGAGAGACCGCCTGGTTCAGGTGTCCCAACGGCCGGCATGGTTCCAGGTTCCAGACCATCACAATCAATGGTGATATAAACATGTTGTCCTAATGATTTCACAACATCGTTCATCCAGTCCGTTCGCTGGCGCATATTTACATCAAAAAAAATGGTCGTATTAAGCGACGGAACGATCTCCGCTTCTTCTTGCGACATACTCCGAATTCCTACTTGGGTGCATCTTGCAAATTCCAGCGAGCGGCGCATTGCGCATGCATGACTCAATCGCGATCCCATATAGGATTCTCTTAAGTCAGCATGGGCATCGATTTGGAGAATGGACAAACTTGGATAATGAGCAGTCGTGGCGGCTACAAGCGCCGGCGTAATGGAGTGTTCACCACCAAGACTGATGAGGAATTTCTCCTTCTCTAATATTGCTGACGCAACGTTAGTGATTTCGTCTAGCGCGGCTTGCATATCATCATGAGGGAGTTCCATTCCTGGTAGACTGCAGAGTCCAACAGAAGAAACATCGACCTTGAGTTCTTCGTCCCAAAGCTCCAGTTGGGATGATGCATGAAGGATTTCCCGCGGGCCATTTTTAGTTCCTTGTATGTACGAAGTCGTACGTTCTAAGGGAATGGGTAGAATGGCAGCCCTTGCTGTCTCAAACTCTGATGGCTCGGCTTCTTCGCCGCCGAAGACCAAGAGTTTTTGATGATCGTACTGAAAAGGCAGTGTCATCGCGGATCGCTATATTGACCATCTGCAACGGGTACACCATTAATGGTGATTACTTGTCCCGAAACGTCAAAGGTCGGGAAGGTTCTAACATTCAAAACATTCTGTGTTGAGGTTGCTAGGGCCGAGACTAGAAGGGGTAAGGCTACGGTGGCATCGGTATTAACAGTTACATGAGCAGCATCGGCTGCCACTTTTCCCCAACTCTGTGCTTCGTTGAGGGTTGATCCGGATGCGCCACCAAAATGTGGAACATCGGTGACGATTTGCACGGCGTACGCGTGACCCTCAAGCCCAGCACTATAGAATTCTGCTTGAACGGAAGCCTGGTTAATAAAATTCTTTGGTGTGCCTCCTCCGAGCACGACCGAGGCGGTCCGTCGCAGGTGGATTACGAGATTCGACGATTCAATAATATCGCCTATGACATCAAGTTGTCCGGCGGATTTATCTTTGTGTCGGGCTTGTGATACTCCCATTCCGATAGATGAGTCCGCAATGGCAGGGCAGAAAATCGGAACATTTGCCTGATAGGCAGCTGTGAGTATTCCGTCCTCGCCAGTTTGGTTCCAGAGATGTTCTCCAAGCAGATAGAGAAACTCTCGGCTGGTATAAGGTCTAGGGTCCAGGGTGCGAGTAAAGTCTGCAATCCATTCGTCATTTTCGATAAATTCGTCTTCGTCGACGAGTGTGTCGTACACCCGATCAATATGAGCAGCCTGAAGTGCCACATCATCACCTTGAGGAGATCCAATAAAATGGCGCCGGCCTCTGCATTCGTGAAGGTCATGATAAAGATTAGCGCCAGTAGAGACCACACAATCCACATATCTATTACGAATAAGATGTGCCAGGATTAATCGCAATCCTCCCGCACTAAGCGCACCAGCGATGCCAAGAAAAATCAGACATTTATCTGAAAGCATCTTCTGCCACACTTGATGAGCAGTGCCGAGATTGCGCCCCTGGAATGAGATGCGCTCCATTCGCTTCAGGATTTCCTCGGCGGTGAGATTTGTATCAACGGTAAACGGTGTGATGGGCGTATGGAGGAAGCGAGTTTTGTCGCGCATTTCGATTTAGTTTAGCAGGCTATCA
The DNA here is from genome assembly GCA_003509065.1 of Acidobacteriota bacterium. Next base: position 3,109 of record DODG01000414.1, on the reverse strand, counting down.
CGCTCAATTGCGGTGGAAACATTTTGACTATGACTCAGTCTTTTGTGTCTTCCTTTAGTTTGGTCAAAATCGTAAGGGCATCGAGTGGTGTGACCTGATCCAAATTGATTTCGCGAAGCTTTTGTTCGAATGTATCGATGGGCTTCACGTCTCGAAACAGGCCGAGTTGTGCTTGGTGTGCATCTTGGGTGTCGCTTAAAGCTGGTCGTCCAGAGCGTTTAAGCTCATCGGTTTCAAGACTAGTGAGAACCTCTCGCGCCCGCTTAACCACCGAATCAGGTAACCCTGCTAATTTCGCAACTTGAATACCGTAACTCCGATCAGATCGTCCCTTAATAACTTTCCTGAGAAAGGTTAGTTCGTCCTGATATTCTCTCGCTTCAACGTGATAGTTAACGACACCAGGCAGCGCATCGGCTAAATCTGTTAGTTCGTGATAGTGAGTTGCGAACAAGGTGCTCGGGCGAATAGATGAATGCGTAGCGAGATATTCGACGACCGCCCATGCGATGCTGAGTCCGTCAAACGTCGACGTGCCACGACCGACTTCATCAAGTAAAACCAGACTGCGTGAGGTTGCCGTGTGCAGAATATTGGCAGTTTCTTCCATTTCTACCATAAACGTAGATTGACCTTGTGAGATGTTGTCTGAGGCGCCAACCCGCGCAAATATCCGGTCCACTATTGAAAGTTTTGCCTGTCGGGCAGGCACAAATGATCCCGCTTGTGCGAGTATTGGTAGGAGTGCCGTTTGCCGCAAAAATGTTGATTTCCCACCCATATTTGGTCCAGTTAAGATGATCAGTTGGTGTGTGGTGTCGTTTAGTAATACGTCATTTGGCACAAATTCGTTTGTGCGAAGCCGTTCGACCATTGGATGGCGAACCTCCAAGGCCTCAAAATCACCGACCTCTTGAATTTGAGGCTTCGTGTAGTCGAACAACGTTGCTGTTTCTGCGAAGGCGGAAAGAGTATCTAATTTTGCGAGTGCATTAGCGGTATCCTGTATTCGCGGTGCTTCGGCAGCGACAGATTTCAGTAAATCTTCATATAGGGCGGCCTCTCGATTCGCGATCTGTTCGTCGGCGCCGAGAACCTTGTTCTCATATTCCTTTAAAGCGGGCGTGATATAACGTTCGCCATTCGCAATCGTTTGTTTGCGGTGGTAGTCGGCCGGCACCGCGTTAAGATTGGCTTTGGTCACTTCGATGTAATAACCGAATACTCGGTTGTATTTAATCTTGAGCGTAGAAATTCCGGTACGGGTACGTTCCAACTGCTCCATGGTCGCGATGTTGTGACGGCCGCCTTGACTTATCGTTCGCAATTCATCGAGCTGCTTGTCGACACCATCACGGATTACATTTCCATCGCGGACTTGGTTCGGAGGGTCATCAGCGATCGTTGAACCGATCACCGTGCGAATGTCTGTCAGATCGTCAAGCTCTGCGAGAAGACTTTGTATTAAAGGAGCTTTTAACGAGTCCAGTTGTTTTCGGATTCTCGGAATGGTTGTTGCGGATTGTTGAAGTGCAAGCAGTTCGCGAGGCCCTGCGCTCCCAAGGGCCACACGCCCAATTAATCGTTCCAGATCAGCGATACCTCGTAAATCTTCACGCAGTTTTAGTCTCACGACGGTTTGATACGCGAAATCCTCGACAGCATCTAGCCGCTGTTGGATGGGTTCGAGCGTAATTAACGGTTTCAGGAGCCAACGTCGTAATTGGCGACCACCCATCGCCGTTATGCTGGAATCGACCGTGTCTAACAGGGAACCATCCCGCTGATCTTGTAACGAGTTAAGGATTTCAAGGTGTTTCAAAGTGGTCGAATCGATGACGAGGTGATCGGTAGTTGGACGAAACTGGATTCTGCGGACATGAGTGAGATCGCGTTTTTGGGTGTCACGAAGATATCGAATTAGTGCACCGGCTGCCGAAATGGCAGCATGGCGTCCGTCGAATCCAAAGCCGTTGAGGCTTGTAACGTGTAATTGGTCTAAAAGGGTTTGTTGTGCTTGTTCAGTGTCGAAGGTCCAGGATTGAGCCGTCGTGATGGGAGTAGAGATATTAACGTCTGGGAGCAATCGGACTAAATCAAGGTTATCGGGAACTAAAATTTCACGAGGTTGTAGCACGGCAATTTCTTCTGCAATGGCACTGAATCCAACATTCCCTTCGTATTCCGTGGAACTAAACTCACCGGTCGATAAATCTAATAACGCGACTCCGAAACAGGTTGGGTCATGCTTGGTTGCAACAGATTGCCGGGTTGCAGATTTTGACTGGGTTGACCGGCTCGCTTGGGAAACGAATAGTGCCATTAAGAACGCTGGCGTTCGGGCATCCAAGTAGTCGGTTGAAGTTAATGTGCCAGATGAAACGATTCGCACAACCTCTCGTCGTATAAGCCCTTTGGCACTTTTTGCGTCCTCGATCTGATCGCATATCGCGACTCGAAAGCCTTTTTTGACCAGACGTGTGACATAGGTATCTGCTGCATGGTGAGGAATGCCACACATAGGGATTGAGGAGCC
>DODG01000414.1:0-241 GCA_003509065.1 Acidobacteriota bacterium | reverse complement strand
TCATTGTCTTTTGCTCTAGAGGTTAGTGTTAAATCGAGGGCTCGGGAAGCTGTCAAAGCGTCCTCGTAAAACATTTCGTAAAAATCACCCATCCGAAAAAACAGGATGGAATCCGGATTCTGTCGTTTGGTGTCCAAGTATTGGCGCATGGCAGGTGTTGCGCCGCCTACCCGGCTGTTTGCGTTTTTAGCCTTTGGACTCACTGGAAATAGCCAATCTTTTGATGGAGGAGTTCTGGCAG
>DODG01000178.1:3997-4199 GCA_003509065.1 Acidobacteriota bacterium | reverse complement strand
GGTGAAATCGTCTTCATAGTGAAGGATCGTCTGCCCACCACTGGAAAAACACCATGACACAGTAAGGCGCACCAATTATTCCCGCGCCTACCGACTCACAACGGTTGGAAGTCAAAACCAGACATGCTAAACTGTGATATTGCGCACTTGCTAATTTTCTTGTGCAATGTCATGTCGCGGGGTGGAGCAGTCCGGTAGCTCG
>DODG01000178.1:0-3675 GCA_003509065.1 Acidobacteriota bacterium | reverse complement strand
AGCTCGTTGGGCTCATAACCCAAAGGTCGCGGGTTCAAATCCCGCCCCCGCAACCAAGCTTCCTTGGTAGCATCCTGAATTGAGTACGAATACCCAGCAATTACGATCTATGCAAATCGAGATACAAAGAGATGCATAGCAATTACTGCTTACCCAAGTGCCACTACCTCACACGCCAAGCTTTAGTATATTAATCATCACTCGACGGCCAGAGCACCCCTTGGTATCTCTTAACAGTACCTACGCCTTTATAAACGAATTTCTGAAGACGCTTCCCTTCGTAAGTTTCGGTAGTGTAAATATTTCCTTGTGAATCGGTCGCGATACTATGTACGCCATACCACTGTCCAGGATGACGGCCACCATCGCCGAAACTAGTCAACACTTCAAGAGACTCGCGATCGATAATATGAACCTTTGAGTTAACGCCGTCTGCAAGATAGATATACCGCTGATCCGCATCACTAGAAAATGCAATGTCCCATGCTGAGCCACCCCCTAGGGTTTCTTTTTCGATAAACCCTTCTTTTACAAAAGTGCCATCTGGGTGGAAGACTTGAATGCGATCGCCTGCACGGTCACAGACGTACAATAGGCGATCATTGGATAGTTCGGCACAGTGGACTGGACTTCTGAATTGCTGAGCCGGTGGGTCGTTAGGATTATAACGAGGAAGCGGGCCGTCATCAGGTCGATTACCGTACGCCCCCCAGTAACGTTTAAATTCCCCACTATCCGCATCAACGACCGCAACGCGCCGATTACCATAACCATCTGCGATGTAGGCCTCATTAGCTTCAGCATCAACAAAGATCTTTGCGACGCGACCAAAATTCTCACGGTCGTTGCTTCCGGCATTCCCACCAGAGCGCCCCAACTGCATTAAGAATTGTCCGTCCTTCGTAAACTTTAAAACGTGAGCATCGTCAGCACCATTTCCACCAATCCAAATATTGTCCTTGTGATCGAAAGCCAGACCATGGTTCGACTGTGGCCATTCATACCCCTCGCCAGGTCCACCCCAGTGCTGAATCAAATCTCCGGCCTGGTTAAAGGCGAGCACAGGAGGGGCGGCAAAACAGCACTCACCTTGCGTAATCGGCGAATCTCCATCTGCCGGAATCTCGTTGACTGCCAACATATTGTTACGATGGACAATCCACACGTTATCCTGGAAATCTACCGCTAATCCAATCGTCATTCCTTGCACCCAAGAATTAGGGAGAGGCTTTGGCCACAATGGATCAACTTCGAAGATTGGCGCCTGAATGGACTCCTGACCAGCTGCAACCGCGGTACGCTCCAATGCAGCTTGCCCAAGGGTTAACAGTGCAAATGCAAGGACACCCAGCGTCCCAATCAAAAGACTGCGGCTGTATTTAGGCCTATTCATCATTGCCTCCCTGTCCGACGATTTGAAATGGGTCTATCGCTATTCACATAGATCAGAGTGAGATTGTAAGTCGACACCGATTTATTGACAATGGCTATCTTTGACTCATTTAAATGAATTTTAAACTTACGCTGTTCACTGAAAAACGTGCAAAATTCCTAATCTGACTACATCAATCCAATACCTTTTCAACCGTCTGCATCCTAACCTGAGTCCTAGATGCTGGTATACTTTAGACAACATAATACCTAATCGCTACATCCGAAGATCCAAACAAACCAAGATCAAAACGCATTTTCTGCAATCCGTCTATGAGCGAAGGCTGGCCATATCTTCTCACCGGTATAGTCGTTGGACTGGCGGGAGGGTTTGCTCCAGGCCCTATCACGACGCTAGTCATTGCCCAAAGTCTGCGGTACGGGATACGGGAAGGAGTAAAAATCGCAGTCGCACCAATTCTGACAGACGCACCAATCGCTATCGTTGCCATTTTTGTGATTGGCCGCTTGGCCGATGCGAAAGGTGCCCTCGGCATAATCGCTCTCCTTGGCGCAGTTTTTCTGACGTACCTCGCCTACGACAGCTTCATAACGCCTCCCTCCTTAACCGTCGCTACGGAAGGAAACGAGCTTAATTCACTTCGTAAGGGAGCCTTGACAAATTTGGTGAATCCAAACCCGTATCTATTCTGGTTTACGATCGGCGCGCCACTCGTCCATGAAGCGTCTTCCGTCAATTACTGGTTTGTTGGAATGTTTCTTGTAGGACTCTATGTCTGTTTAGTCGGTGCCAAAATTACCTTCGCTATTGTCGCTGGGCAGGGACGTGTTTGGCTAAAGGGCCCTGCCTATACCTATGTCAATCGCACTCTTGGTGTAGCACTTATTCTGTTCGCAATAAAATTCACTCGCGACGGTTTAATTTACCTAGACTTACTTTGACGAAGCACTGCAGCGATAGAAGCCTCAAGTGACAAGAGGCCTCTCTCGACATCTTGACCGAGGTGCACACGAAGCACTCGTCGGTTCAGGTTGGCCAATAACTTAAAGTCGCTACGCGCCTGTGAAGCTTTCACGATCCCAAATGTCACCCTACGACCTGGCACTGGTAAGTCCTCTGCCTCATCGCACGTAATTTGCAAGAATACCCCTGTGTCCGGACCACCTTTGTAAAGCTGGCCTATCGAATGCAGGAACCGTGGCCCAACCGAAAGACAGGTAGCCAACTTCGTGCTATGTCGCACCATGCGGCGAATATCTTGTAGGACTTCTCGATTGTTTGAACTCGTATCTACAAATGCAAGCAGAGCGAAATAGTCGCCCACTGTCAGACTCGCGAGGTGCGCCCCTAACACTCCTTGCACTGAAATGATTTCGCCTGAACCTTTCCGCAAGGCTGCGCCATAAGGTTCATCCGCAAACAGACCCATTCCTTCTTCTTCAACAATTGGGCTCTCAACCGGCACGGCTCCTCGTTCCTCATATGCGTCAGTCAGCTCTCTAGTAACCACCTTGCCAGCCTCTACATCAGGTTGATTGAATGGATTGATTTTGAGCACTGCCGCAGCGACCGCCGTGGCCATCTCCCATCGAAAGAATTCCTGAGAAAGATCATAAACATCACTCAGGTTAATCCGTATCACCGGACGCCCAGATCGTTCCAGCGCCGTTACTGCCTCATCCTGAGACGTATCACACTTAGAATCGATACCTATATAAACAAAAAGGCGATCAGAACCATATTCAACTGGTGATCCAAAACTCTCAGAATCAATTGGGATAATCCCCTTCCCCATCTTACCTGTCGATTCAGCCAGAAGCTGCTCCAACCACCCACCGAAGGTGTCGAGGCCACGAGTCGTCATGATAGTCACCTTGTCTAAACCACTGCGCGCACCGACACCGAGTGCAAGTCCCAGCATGACTCCAGGATTCTTCTCAATCGACACTTCGGGTCCACATGCCGCCACCATCCGTTTCGCGTTCGCTGTCAGCGTCCCGGTATTGAGTCCCATCAGTGCAGCAGGGACCATCCCAACATTTGATAGAGCGGAATAACGCCCGCCGATACTCGACACTCCTTCATGAATTTGTGCAAAGCCATCACGCACCGCAATGTCTTGAAGCGTCGATCCTGAATCTGTTATTGCAATGAATTGCAAACCTGCATCTTGGCCACATCTTTTACGCCGTTCATCAAAGAAATATTGATATAAAAGATTTGTTTCTAACGTGTTTCCAGTTTTACTGGAGACGACGAAGAGGCAACGATCCAGATCTAAG
>DODG01000149.1:7301-7932 GCA_003509065.1 Acidobacteriota bacterium | reverse complement strand
TTGCATCAACCTTTTCCCAAGAGGCAACACCTGGCGTCAGCGAAAAATCGGGGTTAATCCGAACCAAGCTTTCACAGAGATTGGCGGCGATCATCATTTCAGGGTAGTCGCCAAACTGAAATGATACGAGTCCGAAGGCCGGTCTGTAGAAGGTATACCAGGTGATTGAATCGATCGCGCCGGTAGGTTTTCCGGTGCGAAATTCATCCGCATTGGCAGCGGTCGACAGACTGAGGAATACGGCACTCAGAATCGCAAGCATCAATTTTTTCATCGAATTGTCTCCTTCATGGTCAAGCTCCTCTTAGTAAGGATTTCTCACAACTGTTTGTTGATTGTTGAATCGGGAGCCTGTTAATTTACTAAGTCGAGCAGTTAATATACCAACATTCTTGTATATTGAATAATTAATGAGGTCATCGAGACCTTGAATCTTGAATCAGAAAAAATTGCGTGAATCACAATAATAGTAACGATCGCGTACTACAACTTTTCCGCGTCTTCAATTTTCGATGCTGAGGTATCTATTAAGGCAAATGCCGGCGCTGGTGCTGTTGCTGCTGGCAGCCAGTTTTATAATTTTTATATCAATCTATTTTGCTCCGGGTGATCCACTCGCCACCCTGGCAGG
>DODG01000149.1:5719-6974 GCA_003509065.1 Acidobacteriota bacterium | reverse complement strand
CAGCGGTCAATGCCACCGGAGCGGATGGAAAAGTTACAAGCCCAATATCATCTCGATAAGCCACTCATGCAGCGCTATTTCCTCTGGTTGGGTGATGTGGTTCGGTTAGATTTCGGAGAATCTATCTCATTGCGAGAGCCAGTCAACGACAGGATCCGCGAAGCTGCACCGGTAACTCTATTTCTCGTCATATACGCTCAGTTACTTGTAGTGCTTATCGGTACCGTTTCCGGTTCTATTGCTGCGTGTTTCCGTGGTTGGCCTGACACGGTCATCATGGTCGCAACGAGTATCGGTGTTGCGATTCCGAATTTCGTGGCAGCGATAATTCTGACGATGATCTTGGCGGTTAATCTGGACTGGTTTCCGGTTATCGGGGATGGTGAGAATTTCTGGGATCGGCTCTATCACCTGACACTGCCAGCGATCTCTCAAGCTATTGTTGCCTCGGCATTGCTGTCGCGTGTTGCACGTTCATCGATACGTAACGAACTACAAAATGAACATGTGCAGACCGCAATTGCCCGCGGACTGCCAGCGGGTCTTACGTTTCGTAAACATGTGCTCCGTAACGCAAGTGGTCCGATGCTGTCGGTGGTTGGGTTGCAGGTGCCGGCGATGCTGGCTGGAACAGTTGTCATAGAGCGAGCTTTCGATCTTGATGGCTTGGGATCGCTATTGCTGACAGGTGTCAACTCGAGTGATTTTCCAATTGTGCAGGCGGTTGCTTTGATCATGGTGACTGCGACTGTTGTGATCAACGTCGGGGTGGATATTGTTCTGGCTTTTCTCGATCCTCGTATAAGACTGGATAGACGGCAATAGCAGTGACGTTCCAAAATACTAATCACTGGATGGTTGATTTTCGCCAAAGACTGGGTTGGCTCGGCATATTGGCAGTAGTGGCCGTGGTAGTTATCGTGACTGTCTCATTATTGGCGCCTTGGTTAGCACCGAAGAGTCATTTGTATGGAGAACTGGGCGACCAGTTTGCGCCACTCAGTTCCAATTATCTATTGGGCGCGGATGAAAACGGTCGAGATATCTTGTCTAGGCTGATATTCGGTTCTCGAACAAGCCTGTTGGGCCCACTCGCAGTGATACTCATCGCGTTGATTGTTGGTGTACCGTTGGCAATTGCATCAGCCTGGAAAGGTGGGTTGTCCGATGTGATTATCGGTCGATTTCTTGACTTGATCTTCTGTTTTCCACCGGTGCTCACGGCAGCGTTAATTGTGACGCTATTGAACCATCG
>DODG01000149.1:1687-5322 GCA_003509065.1 Acidobacteriota bacterium | reverse complement strand
TTGCGCGAGAGATTCCTACCCTACATTACAGCCTGCGAGGTTCAAGGCTTCTCGGTATTTTCTATCTGTACCCGGCACATGCTACCCAACCTGAGTCGACTAATTGTTGCACAGTCAACCATAGCATTTGGTCACGCACTCGTTGACATTGCTGCGCTGTCGTTTCTTGGCCTGGCGATTCAATCGCCCAATCCCGATTGGGGCCTCATGGTTGGCTCTACTGGTTCTATAGCGCGGGGCGAATATGGCCAGGCGATTTTTGCCGGCATTCTGATCATCATTACGGTTGCAGCCTTTTCCATTATCGGCAACCGAATATCAGAAAATGAGAGTAATTAAGTGGCTCTTCTGGAAATAAAACATCTCAGTGTAATGCTTCCGGTGGGTGGTTCAATGCGACCGATAATCGAGGACCTGTCATTGGAGATCGAACAAGGGCAATCAACAGGGCTGGTCGGTGAATCGGGATCAGGCAAAACAATGACAGCCCGAGCAATTATGGGACTTTTACCTGAGGGCGCGCAGGTTACGGGAGAGATACTCCTCAACGGTCAATCAGTGCTCAGGATGGACCGACATCAACTGCGACAAATGAGAGTCAACGATGTCGCGATGATTTTTCAGGATTCCAGAGCGCACATTAACCCTGTACGCACTATTGGTGATTTCCTTACGGAAACCATGATCATTAATCATGGCTATTCAAAGCGAGTTGCACGTTCTCGATCGATCAATCTGTTAGAAGAAGTCGGACTGCCTCAACCCGAACAACAGCTTCGAAGATATCCACATGAACTCTCAGGGGGGATGCTTCAACGTGTAATGATCGCATCAACGCTTCATTCCGGTGCCAAGCTTTTGCTCGCTGACGAACCTACAACAGCACTGGATGTCAGTATTCAATCCGAAGTTATGGCGTTAATCAGCGAACTTCAGATAGAGCGCAGCCTTGCAATGATTTTGGTTACCCACGATCTGGATCTTGCCGTGTCGATCTGTCAGAACATAGCAGTTCTCTACGCGGGAACAATCATGGAGATGCGAACTGCGACCGATCTGTATAACGATCCGCTTCATCCATATTCGTCTGCTCTGGCTAAGTGTAGGCCCTCGATTGATCATCAATCGGATCGGCTGGTCACAATTTCTGGAAGTCCCATGTCTGCCTTTGATGCCCCAGAGGGATGTGTATTTTCTGATCGATGTGGATATGCTGAAGATAACTGTAAAACTGAGCGTCCAGGCTATACTCAGAAAGTCGATGGTAGCGTCCGCTGCCATCGGTCTGATGACCTTCGCGGCGACTTAGTACCGAGTATTCGGTGGACTTGATGAATACAGCAACTCCGGTCGTATCAGCGACTCAACTCAGAAAGTTTTATCCGACTCGAGGACGCCAGAAAGGTGGAGTGCTTGCTGTTGAATCGATAGATTTTGAACTCAGACAAGGCAATTGTCTGGGTATTGTCGGTGAATCGGGATCTGGCAAAACGACTATTGCCAAGATGCTGCTCGGAATCGAAATTCCTACCGCGGGTACCATTACCGTCGCAGGGCGCGATCGATCTATTCCCGCCCGGGGATCTAGCGAACGACGTAAACGGGGGCGCGAACTTCAGATGGTGTTCCAAGACCCCTATACCTCACTCGACCCACGTCAGACCGGCTGGTCCTGCCTACGAGAAGTAATACAACTTCATTTTCCAGATCAAACGAGAAGCCAAGTGGAATCGCGGATCTTGGAACTTGGAAGTCAGGTTGGACTCAGTACCGAACAACTCTTAGTTCGACCGAATTCCTTATCTGGCGGACAGCGACAGAGGGTCGCAATTGCCCGAGCCCTTGCTTCGGAACCGCAAGCCATTATTCTTGATGAGGCTGTGTCGGGCCTAGATGTGTCTATACAGGCACAAATTCTTAATTTGTTGATGGACATTAAGCGTGAAACGGGCGTCGCTTATTTGTTTATCTCGCACGACTTGGCGGTTATTCGCCAGATGGCAGGCTATGTAATCGTGATGGAATCAGGGAGAGTAGTCGAGGAAGGCGAAACGGCCCGCGTACTCGATAATCCTAAAGAAAACTACACCCGTATGCTACGGGAGTCAGTGCCAGGACCTGGCTGGTCTCCCAAGCGGCGCAATCTGGTGTGAACATGGGTCGACAAAAAAGATGGAGAAGAGTGAATCATGCAGATAGATGAATACGCCAAGTGTGACGGCACTGAACTGGCCCGACTGATCAGTGTCGGTGAGGTCAGTGCCCAAGAGATCGAACAAACCGCGCGAGCCGGGATTGAATCAGTCGAACCGGAATTAAACGCTATTGTCGATGATTTATTTGACGAGCCATTGGCGGCTAATTCGGATGGTCCATTTAATGGGGTACCGTTTCTTATCAAAGATCTTGTGCTGCATGCCGCGAACATTCCGGTAGAGTTTGGTTGCAGAATGCTGAAAGGATTTTCCTTTCCTCATGACACTGAACTACTCAGTCGGTTTCGAGAGGCTGGGCTCACCATGCTTGGGCGCACCAACACACCAGAGCTTGGATTTAGTCCAACGACTGAACCTGTTGCCAATGGCCCTACTCATAACCCCTGGATGCTTGGCAGAAGTCCAGGAGGTTCCAGTGGTGGTTCCTCAGCGATGGTTGCTGCTGGGGCAGTGCCAATGGCGCATGCAAATGATGGAGGTGGTTCGATACGGATTCCAGCTGCTCAATGTGGCCTGGTCGGCCTTAAACCGTCGCGGGGGAGGGTGCCACTGGGCCCAGATTTCGACGGACCACTCGGTGGTATGGGGATTGAGTTTGCTGTGACCAGGACGGTGCGGGACTGTGCAGCTTTACTTGATGCCGTGGAAGGCTCATGCCCTGGAGAATTGTTTTTGATCTCTCCCCCAAGTCAGTCCTACGTTAATGAACTCAACATAGAGCCCCGTGTTCTGCGAATTGCAGTTTCAGATATCCCCATCAGTGGTGTTGAGATTGATCCGGAAGTGACTTCGACTCTGAATACAGTGACTAAAGTTCTTGAGGATCAAGGACATATTGTGGTCGAAGATCAACCAGAGGTGAATTCAGAGACTCACTTTAATGTAAACCTGGTTTACTGGACTTCTTTCGCTGCCGAGGTGTTGCAAGACTTGGGAGCTGCTTTGGACGTTACACCGAGCTCGGAAAATGTCGAGCTCGTGAATCTGAAGGTAGCGGAATATGGATCAGCCCTGAGTGCTGTTGATCTACTTCATGCCGAGGCAGGCCGTAATGAGATCAACCGTGCGGTTTGCAACTGGTTTGAATCTTACGATCTTTTCGTTACGCCAACCTGTGCCTGTCCAGCCTGGGAGCACGGTTTACTGAACAGTAATGATCCAGATCTCGACGCAGTTGAATGGACCGAACGACTTTTTAAACCAGTGCCGTTTACGTCGCTATTTAATTTGACTGGCCAACCAGCGCTTACGCTACCACTTGGGATGTCATCCGATCATCGTCCGATTGGAATACAGTTCGTTGCGAAGATCGGTCGAGAGAATATACTTTTTCAACTCGCCGCCCAGCTCGAACAATTGTTGCCTTGGGTTGATCGCCGTCCGGCGATCCATGTCGTGAACATGGTTCAGAATTGAAAA
>DODG01000149.1:0-1299 GCA_003509065.1 Acidobacteriota bacterium | reverse complement strand
GGATTTGTTTGGCATGAACTTTACATGTGGCACAACACTGGTAATTACGCTGGTGTTATGCCGACTGGATTAACGGTGCAACCTTACGAGCATGCAGAAAATCCTGAAACTAAAAGACGATTCAAAAACTTGATGGATGTGGCTGGTTTAACCGACCAGCTTATAGAGGTTTCGCCGAGGCCCGCTACAGAACAGGAAGTATTAATGTTGCACGAGCTTGACTATCTTGAGCGTGTGAAATTATTGAATGAAACAGGTGGTGATGCTGGTGTGTTCACTCCGATGGGAGTCGGTTCTTATGACATCGCCCTGCTGTCGGTGGGTGGGGTAATTGAACTCGTGGATGCGGTTTTAGATGGGAGAGTTGATAACGGCTATGCCTTGGTGCGTCCCCCCGGGCATCATGCACTGCCTGGGATGGGCATGGGCTTCTGTATCTTTTGCAACGGTGCAATTGCAGGTCTACATGCTTTAGAGAGACGTGGGCTTGAACGCATCGCTTACGTAGATTGGGATGTGCATCATGGTAATGGTACCGAAACAGCATTCTGGGAAGACAATCGAGCGTTGACCATTTCGATACATCAAGATAACTGCTTCCCACCAGATTCAGGTGGAATGGACATGCGCGGCGCTGGGGTGGGTGAGGGCTTTAATCTCAATATCCCGTTGCCCCCGGGTTCCGGTTACGGCGCTTACGAAGCGACCTTTGATCGTGTCGTAGTCCCAGCACTGGAAGCTTATGCACCTCAGCTAATCATCGTACCCTCGGGCTTTGATGCAGGTGCCCATGATCCGCTCGGCCGGCAGATGATGCATTCAACGGGCTATCGGGAACTGACCCAGAAACTGATGCAGGTCGCTGACTCAGTTTGTAATGGTCGTTTACTTATGTGTCATGAAGGCGGATATAACGCGCCGACAGTGCCTTATTTCGGATTAGCCGTTCTGGAGCAGTTATCGGGCATTAAAACACCTATCGATGACCCATTTGTACAAATTCTCCAAGGTTTAGGTGGGCAGAATCTACAGCCACACCAGGATGCCGTTATCCAGCAGGCCGAGACGTTGCTGGATACGTTCAATCCCTGATTGGTGTCTTTCATCCCACTGAACGTTAACTTTTAAGGAATTAAACAATGGAACGCCGGGTCGAGCTTTCAAGGGTTATGAGGTCTGGACAAATATTGTGGGTGACGGGCCAGGACTTCCTCTATTGCTGTTCCACGGGGTTGCCGCTACAACGCTTGGCAAATTACCGAGATTTAACTAACTCACTGGTACGCCAGCCCGAATTTA
>DODG01000240.1:439-4703 GCA_003509065.1 Acidobacteriota bacterium | reverse complement strand
GCGGCGAAGACATTGTGTACTTCATTTTCTTCCTTGATTCGGTTATCTGGATCGACAACCACAAGCACGCGACGCTGCTGCCCCGTCAAGAGAACTCGCGTCTTGACTTCCGCTACCTGACCAGGTTGAAGTGGCGCCTCAGCGCCAAGGTCCGACAACGTAAATCTACCCTGGTCGTAACCATCAACCAGAAGGCTAATCTCGGCAGAAACATCCAAAGCCGCCGTTCCACCGTTGGTCACCTGCAACACAACAAAGCCTTCAGGATCGAGTCGGACTTGTTGCACAGCCAAGTCAGGCAATGCCGAAAGTTGACCAGGCGACCGGCTCACAAGAACATCCACGTCATCCTGCGCACTCAACGCCTCACTCATCGCAAGCAACCCGAACACGAGGCAAAGCAGTGGTTTCATAGTTGGACCAATTTAACGATCTAAGATGCGACCTGTGGTCGTGCGTGGCGTTTCGGTGCGCCGAAACATCAACGCTACATCACGCCACGAGGTAGAACAGGCCATCAGAAACAACGGAAACAGCGCAAACGCTTTCTTGCGAAACACGGTTCCAAGATTCGGAATGGCAAGACCAATAACAAGTGCGAGCATTAGCCCAAACAGCAAGAGAAATAGGCGCGCGGCATCACGCCGCTGAACAACCTGTCTCACACCAACTACAAACAATGGCAGCATGGCAAGGGTCACCAGTGCTTCAATTGCAGCCAACACCTGTGCGGAACCCAATTGTCCGCTGCCGATCTCCCAAGGTAAGGGATAGAGCGCCACGTTTCTGATCGCTCGAGGGAAAAAAGTTACTAACGAAAAACTTGTCTCGAATTGGGTGAAATCAAACTGTGTTGAGGCACCTCCAACATTGAGGTAGCCGACTCTAATGCCATTTAGTCGACTTAAAACATTCACTTCAAGTCGACCAAGAAACCCAGGAAACAGCGGTCGTGGAACAGCCATTAGCGCTGTTCGATCGGATGGAATTGTCGGTCTCACTGCTTCACTGGATGTTGCTGAATCCTCATTTGATGTTGCTGAATCCTTATTTGCAGCCGGTTCGTTAGTCAGCCACTCATTAGCCAGTAGAGCCAGCGGAGCCGCCTGTCGTTCCGGCACCACTAGCAACTCCATGTGTGAATCCCGGTCAGCGAGATCAGTCAATTCCACAATGCGCAGCCCATCGGGAGAATCCACAGTGTCCACGACCACCAACGCGGACCGGTCTTCCTCAGCAATCACAGGCACTGTCGACAGAAGCGGCGCAAACTGAGTGGCACTACGAGCCTCTCGTAGTCTACGCGGTAAGGCACTCAATCCAGTGCTCCACCACGTCTGGTCCGCTTCCTTCGCCTCGACGGCCTGGCCGGTACGTTTTCGCGCGATACTCAGATTGAACCAGCCTGGCCTGAAATCGGGAGCGGCCGTTAGTGCCTTGGTGTACTCATCGATTGCTTCATCGTATTGCCCGCGGCGCAGATACAACTGACCAAAACCCATATACGCCAACTCACTATACGGCGGAGCAATGATCGTGCGTACGGTAGGCACTGCACGGCTCAATGGCACCGCGGCCAATAGTGCCAAGCTCAGCGCTATTAAAACCACACTGGACCTGCGCGTACTCGGGGTCAGCAACTGATAGACACTGACTGGCAGCATTACCCCGACTCCAGTCATGATTAATGCAACCGGCACATACTGGTTCATTACCAATAGCCCAACTGTCAGAAGCAGCAAGCTAACGCTGGTAACCAGCAACTGTGGAACAGATTTGTATCTCTCCTGATTAGCGGACTCGACCAACGCCTTGACCACAATCCAGGCCATGACAAACGACAAAAAAATCACAGCAGGGTCTTTCAGTATCTGTGTCGACCACAGAAAGGTCGACGGCCAGATAGTCACCATGACGGCACTGATACGGGCCCCGCGGGTGCCACCAAGTTTCTGGCCAATCAAATATGCGAACACTGCCGTGGCTGCGCCCAACCAGCAGTTGAGGATGATGGCATTCAGTGGATGCGGGCCGAGCAACGCATATAAGACCAGTAAAATGTAGTTGTAATGACCCTCGCCGAGGCCAAGCGCCTGTGGAGGTGGCAAATCACTAGCAAGCAGTGCAAGGGCCGCTTCCGTCGTATCGTGATAGCCCTTACCGTCTGGCGCGAACGCCCAGAATCCGCCGTCGATTTGCAAGCCTTCCAGAATCGGGAGCTGCCACAGAGAGGCATAGAACAATCCGATACCAAGACAGGCTCGCAAAGCAAAGCTTCCAAGAACAATCCTCCACAACCATGGATCTTCGCTCACAGAGGCGGCGTGCTGCCATAGCGCTAAAACCAAGACCAGCAGGAACAACCACGGCGTTACATCCGGAACGATGCGGATCGCCAAGAAAAAAGTAAGTATGACGGCTACAGTTGTAGCCCACTTACGATTACTGGCCTGAGCGAATCGACTAAACCATACACTCATGAGATTAAGACGCGAGCTTACAGATTATTTATATGCGGGATGATCTGAAACTGCCCATCAACCTGCTTCTTACTTCTTAGAGAGTCAGGGTAATAATTGGGCCTGTTCATGCCGAAGCTGTTGCAGTTGGAATCGCCTGGACACGAGTGTACCCAAACTGCTAATCAAGGGTAAACGCTGCAAACCGCGTTTCAGTTTGGGATCGGCCTTGATGACGTTAATGACTTTCAGCAAGAACGGCTGACCGTTACGACGAAAAAGCCGTTTCCAGGCGAGACTGCGAGCAATCCTCGCTTCAAGCCACGCCCACGCATCCTGAAACTCTTCCCAGGTCGTATATTGATCGTGTTTAAAAACCATCTTGTCGTATTTCTTGTACTCGCTCCAGTTGCGCACCAAGAGTAAATCTCTTGCTTTCAGCTCTTCATAGAATGCCGTACTTGGCGTTGGAAATAAGATCGAACTGCAAACAATATCTGGTTCAAGTTCCACAAAGGCGCGATGCGTTTGTTTTAAGGTTTCCTTGGTCTCCCCGAGAAAGCCCACCATGAAATTCGCTTGGGCCTTCATGCCGTACTTCTTGGTTAAGTCAAATGCCTTCTTAGCCTGAGGGATACTCCACGGTTTCAAAATGCGGCGTTGAATTTCAGGATCAGCTGTCTCCAATCCGTACTTCAACTTTAAACAGCCAGCCTCTCCCATCAATCGCATCATTTCCTCATCGACGAGTTCAATAATGTTGTGGGCAACCCATTTAATATTGAGTTTTGCATCAATGATGCCTTGGCAGATCTCCTTCGCACGCGCAACATTCACCGTGAACTCACTGTCAATGAAATCGAAATGCCGGACTTGATAGGTGTCGATGTAGTGGCGAATCTCATCCACCACCTGTTTTGGGGTTTTATAGAACGGTCGAAGGGTGCTCGAACTGCAGTAGGTGCATTGCTTCACGCACCCTTTCGATGTCACCATCCACATGTAACGATTGCGACCGAACTCCCAATGCCAGCCCAGTCGCTCTTTCTGGAGACGGAAAAATTCATCCATCGGAAGCAAATCAAATGCCGGCATTGCGAATTCGCTTACTGATTGAAACTGCGATGCCCCAGTATCAACCAACTGATTACCCTGTTGCAGCACCATCCCAGACGTCTTGCGGATATCACCGGTCTCACTAAATTCCTTCACAGCTTCAGCAAGGGTGTTTTCGATTTCCGTCTTAGTGAAGTAGGGAGTCGTGAGGCCGAACAACTCAATCGCTTCTTTCGGATCAACAGAGGAAGGACAAATGACTCCAATTGTCGGATATTCTAATTCTGCATACGGCCGGTCGTCGTCAAGAGTGTACGTGCCGAGGAGGCAAATGATGAGATCTGGTTTTAGAGCATGAACCTTTTGCAGGCCCTGGTCAGTTGGAAGATTTTCTAGGCGTGCATCAAATACCTGAAGATCGAGGTCCGGAATGCGTTGTCGAAGAACTCCCAAAATCGACGCGGCCGTGTACGGTGGATAGAGACCTGAACAGAACCCCGCGTGCCGGTCTTCCCGGTCGGTGAGCTGTCCATCAACATCTGGAGGATTAACTAATAAGACTCGCATGGGTTACTCCATCTCATTTATCTACAGTACCGACATCGATACCACTTCACTATACTCTTGTACCGCTATGCCTCAAGGTCATCCAGTATCTGTGGAAGATCCATCCATCCTGCCGCATGTCGATCAACCAGCCCCGCTTCAGTCCCTAGATCTTGATAGATCTGCTCGCCAACCGCAATGGT
>DODG01000240.1:0-129 GCA_003509065.1 Acidobacteriota bacterium | reverse complement strand
CTCGCCAACCGCAATGGTCGCAATGGACATTCGGACCGGCGCTGCGGCAACGGCCGCCCGAGCACTGCGCATGTCATTAATACTGTCACCAATCATAACGATTGTGGCACCCTCAGTCAGCAACTCAAG
>DODG01000336.1 GCA_003509065.1 Acidobacteriota bacterium | reverse complement strand
ATGACGACTAATAAATTTCGCGTACGG
The DNA here is from genome assembly GCA_003509065.1 of Acidobacteriota bacterium. The sequence goes on along the minus strand of DODG01000336.1, from coordinate 3,732 downwards.
TTGATTTTAGCCGCAGCTTTTTCGGCTATTTTAATTTTGGTTGCGGGTCTAGCTTGCAAATCTAGCGAAGCTGAAACTGTGGGTGACGTTTTGGATCCCTCCCAGTCAGAAGGATCTGTTCAGGTACTTAAGCCAAATGGCTCGTTTACCGTGGATGATGTCGTTGCAGCCGGATGGAAAAAATCTAAAGAACTTTCAGCTGAAACACTTCCTGATGCCACGAGCGTCTGGTACGGCTTCTACAACCAACGGGACGTTGAAGTTCGCATTTATGAATCTCACGAAGCCGCTAAAAATTCAGGAACAGGGCCGGCTGACGAGGCCACGGGCCGGGGGAAGCCTGATAGGACGGGCGAAGGAGCAGGATTCTTTACTACTCGCATGAGTTATTCGACTTATGCGATTGTCGGGAATCTCATTTTGATGTGCGAGCTAGATATCGAAGATTGCCAAGGGTTGTTCGATAACATCAAATAGCAGTCTCTCAGTTCGTTGCTACAACAAGCACTGATCTGTGTTTACGCGGAGGAGTCTTTTAATCGTGATTCCATGCGGACATTACCACCGTGGTTTTTTGTAATTCGGAAAATTGATTGTCCTCTCGTTTTTGGGGCCCGAAGATTTTGCGTCCGGATCCACAGAAAGAATCAGATCTTGCCTATTGGACGGTGTGCTGATTTTTAGTTGTTCATGTCGCTGCGATAGTGCTTCTTCATCTATCTCTACCCCTAGCCCCGGGACGTTAGGAACCTCCATAAAACCGTCCTTGAACTGAAGTTTGCCTCCCTTGATGACATCTCCATCAGTATCGGTCCATGGATAATGGGTATCAGCGGGGAAATTTAGTTCAGGGGTTGCAGCGCAGGCATGCAACATTGCTGCCTGAGATACGCCAAGTGCATTATTAGAATGCCCTGATAAACCCCAACCCATCACACGACACAGAACACCCGTTTCTTTGTATGCCAATATGCCACCCCAATGGTGGTGGTCACCGAGAATCACATCAATCCCTTCGATTTTTGCGTTTGGTTTGACGTGTGCAAAGGCAGATACGCACATATTTGATGCTGTTGGTATGTCTGTGTATTTTTTTAATTCGGCGTGATCTGCAATTGAATTGGTGGGATCCTCAAGATATTGTGGGTCGTACGCTTCGATTGCCTTTGCCACTCGAATTGACGTTTCAACGGTCCAGACGGCGTTAGGGTCTATACGGATTTCATAGCCGTCTTTTTTAGGAAAACGCTTCCTCAACAGCCGGAAAGTTTCGATATCGGTATCAGGGTCAAAAAAGCCACCCTTTATTTTTAGAGCCTTAAAGCCATACTTGCTTACGAATTCTTCGGCCTGGCGAACAAAACCTTCAGGATCTAAGGCTTCTCCTGTAGCGACTTCGCCTTTTCCGTCTTCATCTGCAAACTTGTAAAAAAGATACGCTGCCCACTCCACTCGATCACGTGCCCTGCCTCCAATATAGTCACATAGCGGTAGTCCTGCATGCTTGGAGGCAGCATCCAGCATTGCGGTTTCTACAGCGGCCCATGCTCCAGGCGATCCGTTCCAGTGAAGTCTTGCGAGCGTCATTTGGCGGGGATCATATCCTTCGATCCAAGAGCGGTTGTTGTCTATTTCTATACTTATATCGCCACTAGTCTCACCTACTCCTGTATATCCGTCGGCTGTTTCAATTTGGACTATTGTTCGTGTTCTGTATGACTCGTGAACCCCTGTGCTATTTAGGAGTGGCTGGTCGTGCATAGCAACGGGAGTGGCTTTGAACTTAGAAATCTTCATTTTGTTCCCCCTGGTTGAACTTTCTTCTTGGTATTTTCCATTCGACCTTCTCCATTCAAGTTGAATTCCTTCGCGAGAAGTTCGTATGAACGTTGGCGTTCAGCATAGTCGTGCGTGATGGTGAGCACGATCACATCGTCGGTCTCATATTGATCAGCTAAATTCCTTATTTTTTCCTTGACCGTCTTGGGGTCGCCTTCGATTGACTTAGTTCGCTGGTGTTCAATGAATTCTTCATCTGTCTTGTTGAAGTTCATTGACTTGACTTCGTCGACGGATGGTACACCTTTCATCTCTTGGCCTTTATCTCGCATCAAGCGCATGACATGGCGACACGTTGCAAGGTCATGCGCGCGTTCTGCTGTGTCAGCCGTGATGGCAGATATTCCAATATTGACTCTTGGCCTATCGAACCATTTTGAAGGTTCGAAGTTATCGCGATACCACTTCACGTATTCGGGCCCCCCATCTTGAGAGATGAAATGGGCGAATGAGAGCGGCAGGCCCAATTTTGCAGCAATACCTACGCTACCCATTGACGAACTCAGAAGCCATGGGACAGGCCAATTTGGAGCAGCTGGCATTGCGCGAAGGTGACTGAATGGGTGGTCATCTGGGAATGTTTCGCTAAGGTATCGCATCAGGTCGTGGACCTGCTGTGGGTATTTTTCAATTGGATAGGTGTTTGGTCCTGGCTGCAGTGCAAAGCTGGCTATTTGGTCAGAGCCAGGTGCTCGTCCAAGACCCATGTCCACACGCTTCGGAGCCAGCGCCTCAAGCATACGGAAAATCTCCGCTACCTTGAGTGGGCTATAGTGTGAAAGCATTACGCCGCCAGAACCAATCCGGATGTTTTTTGTTCGTGAGCTTATGGCTGCGAGCAGGATTTCTGGACTGGCATCCGCTAGTGTGCCGGAGCTGTGATGTTCCGCCAGCCAATAACGAGTGTATCCCCACTTATCGGCCGCAACTGCGAGGTCCATTGTTGCTTGAATTGCTTCGTGTGCGGTTTTGCCGATGCTTATTGGAGATTGATCAAGGATGGAGAGTTTCATGTGTGGTTAACGTGGGTGTCGAATTATCAGTCTGTTGGTGGTATTTTCATCAACATGTTTCCGATCGAGAGGAATGAAATGTTGGGAGTTTTGCATCCAAGAGTCTAGTTGATCACAATAGTTAACACTTCCTGGGTTTCCCGATTGGCCCGCTGCGTCTACTGCCCAAAGCCCCGGCGGATCATCAGAGAGGTCGGCGATTAGTCTGTAGTTTGCACCCATCACTGCCAAATAGTTGGGATCAAACCCTGTGTTCGAAACGGTGATTCCACTGCCACCTACTCCTTGCCCCCCGCGATTGAGTCGGTTGAAAATTGGTCCCAGCTTTGCAAGAGGATGGTGTAGGTGGACTTTATGTATCGCACCCCAATTCCACTTAGATTTATCTTGACCTGCATCTTTGGAGAGATTATCGATCGTTTTATCCATTGCTCGACGAGCTGCTTTGGGTCGTTGGCCTGGGGCGAACCAATTACTGGTGTCTTTTGTCAGAAGTTCCGTCGATAACCCACTTGAGGCTCCAGCCATAAGCGGCACTAAATTTGCAGGAAATCGTGCAGCTGCTACTTCTTCTGTCCAGTTAGCAAAAAATACCTCGAAAAGAGATGCTCCTACACTATCGGTAGACATTCTTCCGTCCCAGTTTTTGAGAACGCTAATTTCTTCGTCGAAGTTATTCTCATGGGTATTTTCTAGTAGCTGTAGCAGGCCAGGAATGGTATCTACTGCTCGTTGCGCAACGACGTCCATTTGCATCTCAGTAACGCTTTCACGGGTGTGGACTGATTCAGCTTCGATCATCTCTCGTATCCGCTGCGCCCGGTATCCGCTGCTCCATACTCCCGATAATGGATATGGGAAGTCTTCTGGGGCTGTTCGA
>DODG01000037.1 GCA_003509065.1 Acidobacteriota bacterium | reverse complement strand
CGGAGCCGGTATATTCACGCCCGAACACAGATTCTTGTCCTCTGATGTTCCATAGCCGGACCTGAACTTCTAACAATTCACCAACTCGGCGCACAGTGCCTATCACCACGCCATCAGTACCGAGTTCGCGCCAGAGGTCGAAGGACACGTCAGTTATAGAGGTCGCCCCGGGGATTGATGCGTAGGTGTCCCGTGGGATCATGTAGAACTCTCGTTCAAAGTTGAGATCGTTCCAGAGCACTTCACCCATTGTTTGCGCTGCTGCGATGGTTTCGGGGTCGTCAGATAGAGCAAGAAAGTCTGGTACTGCAAAGCGTGGTGGTGTGCCTATTCGGTCTCCGATGATTAAGCTCACTTCGGAAGGTTGCCTCTGTTCGGGTTGCTGACTTGCGGGAACTTGGGATGCGCGGCCCCCAGACAAAGCAAGAGACACAATTGCACACGTTAACGACCAGGCAAGAAGAGTCTTATTGAGCATTAGTTTTGATATTGAAACATTAAATGAACCCCAAGTGCTGGCTCTGGGTATCCCGATGGCAGTGGTGGCAATTGACGAGTCACGAGTAGAGCTCGTTGCGCAGCAAGGTCGAGCGGTATGTAGCCACTACTATTTTGCACTTGAACGTCGGTTAAGGTTCCATTGCGTTGGATAAAAAAATAGATCATAACACTTCCAGTCACTCGCTGATTAGGATCCCAATTTTGTCTAATCAAGGCTGACATGGTTGCCAGATAATCCGGGCAACAGAAATTTGCCGCATCCAGATACCCCCCTTGACCACCGCCTCCCGTTGACAGGCCAAACCCTACTCCTTGCGTACCAGTGTTGGCCAGAGCATTACCAGCCCGAACTTCGTCGCCTTCCGTGGGCGTTCGGCCTCGGGCTTCCGGTGGCGACTGTTCCACCGGTGGGGGAGTTACTTCACGTCTTCTCGCTGTAGGGGTGGGGACCGTCATTGAAGGTTCTTCTCGAGCAGGGACACGGATTGCACGGGGTCGCGGCGAAGGGGGCAGTGCAATCGCTTGCTGGACAGGTCGAGCTCCAAGTGGAGACAGGCCGCCAACATCCGGGCCCGGAGCACCACCGAGGCTGATCGTCATAATGGCAGCGGGGGACAAATCGAGTTGTTGGCGCCCCCAGTCTTCTGGTGCTAAAAAGACCAAGGCAAGTAATGACGCATGGCCGACAAAGGAGAGACCGAAAGTTCGAGCAGCTCCTTGAGGTGTTCCAACGCGTTCGAGCAACACCTGAGAGGTTGATTTGTCCATAGAACGGTCGGAGTACGTTCAGGAAGTACTCGGCACACGAGACAAGATTCCGACGCGGTCAACGCCGCCTTCCTTTAGCTTATCCATTACTCCTATTAATTCTTGAAGGGTTATCTCGCCATCACCGCGAAGGAACACTTCGCTTTCTTCTTGGGTAGTCATTGCCTGTCGAATTCTTTCGGGGAGCACATCGATGGGGACTGGCTCCTCGCCAAGCTGGATAATTCCATCAGTGCGATAAGACAAAGGCACGGTTACAAACACACGCTCGGCGTTAATGGCTTGCGCTCGTCTGGATACTGGGAGATTCACGTCGACACCACGCTGCATCATGGGTGCAGTCACCATAAAGATAATTAACAACACCAGCATTACGTCGACTAAAGGTACAACGTTAATCTCTGACAGAGAGGTCGCAGTTCGAGCACGACGTGCTCCGCGCGAGTTAGTGGTTGGTTGTTCTTGTCCGACATTCATGGGCGAGAGACCTCATCGCATCAAGACGTGTGCTTCTTAACGTGGAACGTTGTCTTTACATAAAATTTCGTTCTGAGATATTCAGAAACTCAAGAGAAAAGTCGTCGATTAGCGAAACATAAAGTTTTACTCGATTAGTAAAATAATTATAAAAACAAACTGCAGGAATAGCAGCGAAGAGCCCCGCAGCTGTTGCAACGAGTGCCTCTGCAATGCCGGGCGCAACCACGCCGAGGCTGGTGGATCCGGTTCCGGCAATACCTTGAAATGACCCCATGATTCCCCAGACCGTACCAAATAAACCAATAAACGGTGTGACGCTCGCGGTGGTGGCAAGAAAGGATATTTTGTGTTCAATTTTATTAATTTCAATAGCGGCAGCGCGGATAAGCGCGCGATCTAGCGGGTTTAGACTTTTAAGAGTTGCCGGAGTGCCGCTTTCTTCTTGCGAGGTTTCGCTGGGGTGTTGGGGTTGATGTAGTTGGGCATTGAGTTCAGCGTACCCAGTTTGAAAAATTCCGACGAGCGGACTCTTATCTACAGTCGCGCAGACAGCTTGCACCTCTGAGAATTTACTGCTTTGGCGAAATGCCTCTCGAAACTTTGCTGTATCCTTGTCCATCTTTCGAAATTGAAACAGTTTTTGCAGGGCTATGCCCCAAGAAGCGATTGAGAAGAAGAGAAGTATGAGAAGTACGACCTTGCTAACGGAACCCGAGCTAAGTACTAGGTTGATGACGTCGCCCGAAAAGCCGCCGTCAGTTGGTTCGGGTTGAAGTTGCAGAATCGCAAAACCATAATATCCAAGCGTGCGCAACTATGCCTCCGAACACCAGGAAGTGCGCCACTGGGATAGCGCGATACCTGAGAGTACCATGACCATTTAGTGCTGTCAAACAAATGATATGATGGAAGTTATCGCACTTCGCAGATTCAAAATAATTATGTAGGCGGTCCGTTTGATTCACGGTTCATCGTCAGAAATGCCGGCCTTCTTACCCGAGTTATCAGCGTTTTGCCATGATTAGGTTTCTGAATATTAAGCATCTTGCCGTGATTGACACGCTTGAGATGGAACTTGATCCAGGCTTGACAATCCTGACTGGCGAAACCGGTGCTGGGAAATCCATTCTCATTGAAGCGCTTGGCTTATTGCTGGGTGAGCGAGCGTCCGCTGACTTGGTGCGCACGGGTGAAAGTGGAGCAGTAGTGCAGGCTGTCTTCGAACATGAGGATGGTAGCAATACGATTGTGCGAAGAGAAATATCTGCCCAAGGAAGAAGTCGAGGATTTATTGATGACAACCTCGTGACAGTGGCTGCACTTCGTGAGTTTGGTGCTCGGGCAATCGATTTGCATGGTCAGCATGATCACCAAGCTCTTCTGAATTCAAAAACACATATCGACTTTCTGGATGCCTATGGCGATTTAGGCGATAAGCGTCTCGTGGTTGCCGCTGCGTTTAAGAGGATGCGTGCACTTGAGACTCAAATTCAAGAATGCGCCATCAGCGATCAGGAAAGAGAGACTCGAATTAGTAGCTTACGTTTTCAGCTTGGGGAAATTAATGCGATTAATCCACAAACTGGTGAGGATGAAAGCTTGGGAGCCATTCAACAAAAACTAGCTCACGCTGAGACAATTGTGCGTTTGTGTCACGAGGCAGAGCAAGTTTTATATGAAGGGAATCGAGCGATACTTGGCGAATTATCTAATGTCTGGAAGAACGTAGAAGAGCTTGTCGAATTCGAACCAAGCTTCGAGCAGCATCTGCAGGCTCGTGACAACATCAAAACACAACTTGAGGATCTCGTATTTAGCTTGCGCGATTACGCAGGCAGCATTGACACTTCTCCTGAACGACTACAGGAAGTGGATGATCGACTGGCAGCTCTACAACGCTTAAAAAAACAGTACGGTAGGGGATCGTTAGCAGTGTTGCTCGAGCAGCGTGAACACTTCGAGGAAGAGCTTAAACGTTTGGATTCCAAGACCGCTCGGCTGTCGGAACTGCAGAAGTCCTGTGATGATGCGAAGCGGAAGTACCTAAGAGTGGCCAAGGATCTGTCTCAACAACGTAAGAAATGTGGTGCGAACTTAACAGAAAAACTCATGAAACTTTTGTCCGAGTTGGCAATGGAGGATACGACGTGTGATTTTCAGTTTAAAAAAAACGACTTGGTTGAGAAGGACTGGAGTGTGCGCGGTTGCGATGTCGGGGAGTTGTACTTGTCTCCAAATGCGGGTGAAGCGCTTCGACCACTAGCTAAGATTGCATCGGGAGGAGAGATCTCTCGTGTCATGTTGGCGCTTAAGACCCTTGCCTCGGCAGATGCTCACGGCAAGACGCTGATATTTGATGAAGTTGATAGTGGGATTGGTGGGCGAGTGGCAGATGTTGTGGGGGAAAGGTTACAAGAACTAGCCAAACGGTTTCAGATTCTGTGTGTAACTCATCTTCCACAAATTGCTGTGTATGGTTCGGCTCATTACGAAATATCCAAGAAAGTAGTAGAAGGTAGGACAGTGACTACTGCACGCATGCTAAACAACAAAGAGCGTATCGACGAGATTGCACGTATGATGACAGGACGCAAGGTGTCGGATCGGGCCAGGCAGAGTGCTCGTGAATTACTGAGCGACAAGAAGAAATCTACTAGCGAATAAATAGCGAATACCTAAGAGGGATTCTATCAAGGTGCCGAGAAGATATCGAATAGAGACCTTTGGTTGTCAGATGAATTTTCATGATTCTGAGCGTATGGCCGGTCTACTTGAACAGGCGGGTTACGAGTCTGCAGATTCTCAAGATGACGCAGACCTCATAGTTGTTAACACCTGCAGTGTTCGAGAATTAGCAGAAGAGAAGTTGTTTAGTCGCCTGGGTGAACTTCGTAAAAATGACCCGGAAGGTCGACAGACTGTTGCGGTGACTGGATGCGTCGCGCAGCAGGAAGGAAAGGAAATTCTTCGTCGATCCCCTAACGTGAATGTTGTTGTCGGCACTCAGGCTTTGCAGCAGTTGCCGATGCTCGTGGAGCAGTCTCTTAAGAATGAGCAGCCTCAGGTTGACATTAATCCCTACGAAGATGTGTCCTTTCCTCTTGGTGTGGCGAGGCGTAATGATCCTGTTAAGGCTTACGTCAACATCGTAGAAGGCTGTAATGATTTTTGCGCATTCTGCGTGGTGCCGTACACACGTGGTCACGAACGGATGCGTTCTTCGGTCGAAATTCTTGCGGAAATTAATGAAGCTGTGCAGAACGGCCGGAAGGAAATTCACTTGCTGGGTCAAATCGTTAACCATTATCAGGCGCCAGACGATAGCGGATGCGACTTCGCTGAATTGTTAGCGCGGGTGCAAGGAATTAACGGAGTTGAACGAATTCGCTTTGCTAGTCCACATCCAAGACACGTTACCCCGAGAATGATTGGAGCGATTCGTGATCTCCCGAGTGTCTGCAAGCATTTACACTTACCAGTGCAATCTGGATCAACGCGAATTCTGTCGGACATGCGACGGAGATACACCAGAGAAATCTATCTTGAACTCGTGCAGGAGATTCGTGAAGCCGTGCCAGGAATAGGAATCTCTACCGATATCATTGTTGGCTTTCCAGGTGAAAGCGGGGAAGACTTTCAGGAGACGTTATCGCTGACATCATTGGTAAGGTTCAATTCGATGTTCTCTTTCAAATATTCGGAAAGACCATTTACGAAGACCGCTAAAAGTTTGCCAGATACGGTCTCTGCACAGGCGAAAACAGAGCGAATTGTGAAACTGCAGGCTCTGCAGGGTGATATTCAATACCAAATCAACCAAGACCTTATTGGTGCAGTTGAGGAAGTCCTCGTAGATGGGAGTAGTCGGAAGAGGGCCACCGAACTTTGTGGCCGAACCACGGGTAATACGGTTGTTAATTTCCCAGGCGACGCGAGCTTACTGGGTAGTACGGTGGCGGTCCGAATTGAGCGAGCTGGACCACACAGTGTTTGGGGTGAAATTGTCGGTGCAGAGAAGGCTTAAGGAGACATCTTTACCGACGAGGAGTTAACAAAACCATTGGCTGTTCGAGAGAGGCTGTGAAGCTATGCAGATTGAAATGACTATCAAGACTTTGATGTTTGATCCAGTTACCAATTTGCCGATCATTATTCTTCGCGATAAGGATGGTCAGCACATGGTTCCTATTTGGATGGGAATGTTTGAAGCGAACGCGATTGCCATTCAGATTGAGAACGTGGCAAGTCCTCGACCCATGACTCACGACCTATTAAAAAATGTGATCGAAGACCTCAATGCAGACATCAAAAAAATTGTTGTGCATGATCTGAAAGGCAATACGTTTTATGCCTTACTTTATCTTGAGGTGAATGGCGAGACTGTGGCTGTTGATGCAAGACCGAGTGATGCGATAGCTCTGGCGCTGCGGGCCAGCGCACCAATTTTCATCGATAAAAAGGTTATTGAGAACGCGAAGAAGGTGGACCTCGTTCCTGACAAGAATGACACTGAACAACTGCAACAATATCTCGCCAATCTCACTCCTGAAGAGTTCGGCAAGTATAAAATGTAAGGTTTTTTAGCTTATTTGCTCCTTGGTGCTTGACAGCGTATTAGAGCATTCCTAGAATACCAAGCGTTTAGCTAACCCGATATTTGGATCCGGTTGGCTTGCCGCTAGAATAAATCGTTTGGTTTTTATGATCGTTGCGATAGCTAATCAGAAGGGCGGAGTAGGAAAGACCACAACCGCAATAAATCT
>DODG01000177.1 GCA_003509065.1 Acidobacteriota bacterium | reverse complement strand
ATGCTCGCCACAATAATAAACGCGCTGGCGATTCAGGATGCGCTGGAACAGCTCGATGTCAACACTCGAGTGGTGACTGCTATAGAAATGCGCGCTATAGCTGAACCTTTTATCCGACGACGAGCTGTGCGTCATCTGGAAAAGAACCGGGTGGTGGTATTCGCTGCTGGAACCGGTAATCCATACTTCACAACAGACACAGCAGCTGCACTGCGAGCGATGGAAATCCGTGCCGATGTTATCCTTAAAGGTACGAAGGTTGATGGAGTGTATACATCCGATCCCATCAAAGATCCCTCAGCAAAGCGATTCGACTCCATTTCCTACTTACAAGTACTCGAACAAGGCTTAAAAGTGATGGACGCTACAGCAATTTCCTTGTGTATGGACAACGCCTTACCAATAGTAGTGTTTAATCTGCAGCAGCCTGGAACGCTACGACGCGTCATCTTAGGCGAGCCAGTCGGCTCTCTGGTCAGCGCTTGATTTGGAACGAGGAGTCACTGATGAACGCAAAAGATATCGACAGCCTTGTTAAGGAAGCCGAACAGCATATGAAGTCGGCAAACGAACATACAAAGCTTGAGTTCGCTGGGGTACGCACGGGACGCGCATCCATCGGCATCCTTGATGGCGTCCAAGTTGAAGCTTACGGAACAACAGTACCACTCAATCAAGTCGCGAACCTGTCTGTCCCTGAACCAACCTTAATCGCGGCACAACCATTCGACCCGTCGCTGATGCCAACAATTGAAAAAGCTATTCAAAGCGCGAACCTCGGTCTGAATCCGAATAACGATGGAAAAATGATCAGGATACCGATTCCTCCACTGAACGACGAACGTCGCCAAGAGCTGTCGAAAGTGGTTCATGGCTTTGCCGAGAACAGCAGAAACCGTGTAAGAGGAGTGAGGAGAGACGCGAATGACCAGCTCAAGAAAATGTTAAAAGCAAAGGAGATTTCTGAGGACGACGAACGGCGTGCACACGATCGCATACAAGAATTAACTGACCGGGCGGTCAGGGCAATTGATGAGTTGCAAGAGAAGAAGGATGCTGAACTGCTTAGCCACTAACGCGACGTTTGACGATTTCTCATTGCGTTAATAGGCAAGGGGTTCGCAGAATCACAATTAAACATCTTTAGTTCTCAATCGAAGGCAATCGCTTTATGTCCTACTTTACACATCTTGATTGCTCAGCAGGCTGTGGGGCTGAGCCCTTGGACCCACAGGGAATACATCACCTCTGCACCTGTGGTGCTCCGTTATTTGCCAGATATGACATTGAACAAGCTGCAAAGAACTGGCAGCGGTCATCACTGGCTAACCGCGCACACAATATGTGGCGATACAGCGAAATGATGCCACTGGTGAACGACGATCAACCTGTCACGCTGGACGAGGGATTTACTCCGTTACGACATACCCTAAGGCTTGGTGCGGAACTGGGTCTCAGGTCCCTCTATGTCAAGGATGAGTCATGCAACCCCACGAACTCTTTTAAGGCACGTGGCTTATCAGCAGCCGTTACTCGGGCGAACGCATTGAAGGTAGGTACCGTGTCAACTCCATCAGCCGGGAATGCTGCTAATGCACTGGCAGCCTATGCGGCACTCGCAGGACTCAAGGCAAAAGTCTTTATGCCGCGAGACGTTAAAACGCCATTTATTCGGGAATGCGAACTTTACGGTGCCGACATAACGCTAGTTGATGGCCTCATAAATGACGCAGGTCGAATCGCTAATGAGGTTGGTGCTCCACTCGGTTGGTATGATGTTTCAACACTGAAAGAACCCTATCGTGTTGAAGGCAAGAAGACGATGGCCTACGAATTGGCTGAGCAATTAGACTGGGTCTGGCCGGACTGGATTGTCTATCCGACTGGTGGTGGCACCGGAATGGTCGGTATGTGGAAAGCCTTTGACGAAATTGAACGACTCGGCTGGATGAAAACTGGTAATCGACCGAAGATGGTGACCGTACAAGCTGATGGCTGTGCTCCAATTGTTCACGCTCTCGAAAACGGTCTCCAGAAGTCGGAACCTTGGAAAAACGCTAACACTATTGCTGATGGGCTACGGGTGCCTCGTGCAATCGGTGATTTCTTGATTCTTCAGGCACTTCGTGAAAGTGCGGGCACGGCGATCGCCGTTTCAGATGCTGACATGGTGAACGACATGCGTGAACTTGGAAAGCTCGAAGGTATTAGCGCCTCGCCAGAAGGAGGTGCGACACTAAGTGCACTGCGGGTGCTTCTGAAACAAGGTAAGGTTCGACCGAACGACACCGTTGTGTTATTCAATACTGGTGGTTCATTGAAGTATTTGGACGTTCTTGTATCTTGAACCTAGGGCTGCACAACATAGTGTTTTATTACATATGGTAGTAAGCCCGTTAAATCGACTGCCTCGCTAACAGCTCACACAATACAACCATCGACACGTCATTGCGGACGCCAAAAGTGCGTGGTACAATTTATTTTTTCTTTCGGCCGCATGTGTGCGCCGATCATGCCTTCGAGGTCCATGGGCGGCTAGCTCAGCTGGGAGAGCGCAGCGTTCGCAACGCTGAGGTCGAGGGTTCGAGCCCCTTGCCGTCCACCATTTTGAGCGATGTGAAGCAATGAATACAATCAAAGCGAAGCAGTAGACAGAATTATCAAGTTAGACACCTTGACAGGCTACTCAACGTATGGAGAAAATATTCTAAGATGGCAATCGCAAGAATTTCCAAAGAAGATCTCCAGGCTCGCCTTGAATCTGAGCCGGCTAATTCCCCTATTCTAATTGACGCTAGACTGAAATATCCCTACGAACACAGCACAGTCACCTTGCCAAG
>DODG01000313.1 GCA_003509065.1 Acidobacteriota bacterium | reverse complement strand
GGCTGGTATTGCGAGTCCTCAAGCAAACTTGATGACCGTATCGCCAGTGGATAGGTAGCCCGTTTAAGAAGATCGCGTAACTGCTGATACACGTCATGCGGGAACCGGGCCTTTCGAAACCGCTTTGCGACTTCTTGATGATCCTTCGATTCAAGGGCAAAGTCTCGCAGGTTGTTCTCTTCCAACGTGCGATCGAAAATATCTGTCGCCAACACCACCGCTGCTGGCACCGAAACTTGGACTTCTGGGAAACGGGCCTCTAAATCGTAGTCACTCAACATAAAATTCACGAACGCCAGACCGCGACCTTTTCCGCCAAGGGAACCACTACCGATTCTACTGAAATCACTTTCTGGCTCGAACATCTCTGCTTCAAAGTCGGCGACAACCCCACGATGTTGTTGACGCCGGTACGAGCGGAGTGCATCTATCAATGTCTCACGAAGTCCTTCAACCGTCTCATAATCCGAGACTCTTCTCGGTCGTAAGAAGTGTGCGAGCTCAAATTCAGTTCTAGCTTTAAGCCACCTCGAAAAATGATTGCGTTCGCCATGAAACGCGACGCTCTCAGGGGGCACCACGTGTAACTGGCTTTCAAGTTCACGTAAATCACGCGCAACTGATACGACTGCGCCATCCGGCGTCCGAAAAACAAAATCGCCAAAGCCGAAACCTTCGTTCATGAATTCACGTAACTCTTGCAAGAGTGTGGGTGAATCCTTCATTACGTACGGGACACCAAGTGAAGCAGCCTCTGCTGCAATTTCCAGATCATGTAATCCAGACTGCAACATGATCGGCACATCAGGTTGTAATTCACGTACGCGCTTGGCGAATTCGACACCGGCACGTTGAAACAACTGGCCATCTTTCGGAAACGAGACATCAGAAATCACGCCAAGCACATCATCCTGATGAACGTCAAAATAGCGCCAAGCCTCCTCATAGGTGCCACACAGTAAAATTTTCGGTCGCGCCTGGATCCGCATGAGCTTATGCGACCTGTTCATTCCATCAGGCAACAGGCTATGAGAATGACGCATTAACTCCGTATAGATCACCGGCAAGAACGATGAATAAAAACGAACGTTATCTTCGATGACAATGATCGCTTGCACCCCCATCTCACCAGTGTCTCTTGCAACATTCATACGATCTTCAACGTACTTCACGATAGCAAGCAAGATCCGCACGTCGCCCTGCCAAAGAAACACTCGATCCACTTTGGATCCAACCTGTGATACATCCACATCACTTAAATCGCGTATGTCGTAGGCCAAACTAATCACTGGTGTTTGAAGGCCAGCTGCTTCCACTTTTTCAGCAAGCGTTTTTGCACTCATATCAGCGACATGCATCGAACTGATGATGAGATTGTACCGACCCTCATCACGTGCAATGCGAAGTGCATGGTCGCCGGTTGAGACCCGACGTAATCGAGGTGTATGGTGCAGATCGAGATCGAGAAATTCGTCGAGCATCACCTCACTGAGTTGCCCGTCCTCAGAGAGAATGAAGGAATCGTAGAGTGTGGAGACAAGAAGAATATCGTTAACGCGATACCGTCCGAGATCTTTGAAGCTTCTGAGTCGGCTGCCGGAACCGAGCGATCGCTTATCGGGCCGAACATCGGGCATCGGTAATTACCCCTTGTATACGCTCCCGCCGATTTGCCACCCTGGTTGGGGCCTCACACTGATGAACCCCAACCAGTGTCCCACAGTCTGGGCTCAAGGCAGAGCCAGCTAGACTATTCCTTGATCCAGCATCGAGTCTGCCACTTTCACAAAACCTGCGATGTTAGCGCCACTCACGTAGTTGTTTGGCGTACCGAAATGCTCCGCGGTTTCATAGCACACTTTGTGAACTGCTTTCATGATCTGCTGAAGGCGTTCATCTACCTGTTCGCGCGTCCAAACCAAACGCTGGGCGTTCTGTGTCATCTCCAGCCCAGAAGTCGCAACGCCGCCAGCATTAGCAGCTTTCCCAGGGCCATAAAGAATTCCTGCGTCAAGAAATTGTTTGATGCCATCAATTGTTACGGGCATGTTGGCACCTTCAGACACCAACTCCACACCATTCTTAAGCATCGCCATCGCATCTTTTTCATTGATCTCGTTCTGAGTCGCACTCGGAAATGCACACTGCGCCTGGTGAGTCCACAAAGGATTATGGTCAAGTGCAGCATTCCTCGCCGTGAATTCTACATTCTTATATTTATCCGCGTATTCCTTGATACGACCACGGCGTACGTTCTTCAAATCCAATATGAATTCAAGTTTTTCCTTGTCAATCCCAGCCTCGTCATAAATATAACCGCTCGAATCGGACAGGGTTACCGCCTTCGCACCTAATTGAATCAATTTTTCAACCGTGTATTGCGCAACATTACCGCTCCCAGAAACGAGACAAACCTTATCTTCGAGTGATTTGCCCTTAGTCGCCAACATTTCTGCAGCAAAATAAACTGAACCATAGCCGGTCGCTTCAGGCCGTATGAGCGAACCACCCCAATTGAGTCCTTTACCAGTTATGACTCCGGTGAATTCATTGCGCAGACGCTTGTATTGTCCAAACATGTAGCCGATTTCTCGACCACCAACTCCGATGTCACCAGCTGGTACGTCTGTGTTGGGACCAATGTGACGAGCCAATTCGGTCATAAAGCTTTGACAAAACCGCATCACTTCCGAATCGCTCTTGCCCTTGGGATCAAAATCTGATCCTCCTTTGCCTCCCCCCATCGGCAGTGTTGTTAGTGCATTCTTGAAGATTTGTTCAAACGCCAAGAATTTGAGGATGCCTAGGTTCACAGAAGGATGAAATCGAAGA
>DODG01000260.1 GCA_003509065.1 Acidobacteriota bacterium | reverse complement strand
CCATCATCTGATCCTCCACATGCGAGAATGGCTGATAGAAGAACAGCCGAGAATATGAACGTAATTATTTGATTTACGAATTTTTTCATCTATTTTTCTCCTCGCAGACGTGGGTCCAAAACATCCCGAAGTCCATCTCCAACTATATTTGCAGCGAATACTGTCAGAGCTAGGAATACTCCCGGGAAGAATGCTATCCAAAAACCCACCCTTATGAATTCGCGTCCAGAAGAAATGATATTACCCCAACTGGGGATAAATTCTGGTGTTCCAACTCCCAGAAATCCCAATGCTGCTTCGGTTAGGATTGCACCACCAAAAAATATTGAAGCCTGAATGATTACAGGTGCCAGTGTATTGGGTGCTATGTGCAAGAAAAGAATGCGCTTTGTGCTTGCACCTGATGCGCGGGCTGCATCTACGTAGGTTCTTTCTCGCAGGCTTAAAACCACTGCCCGTACTACGCGTGTCATACTGGGAGTATCGACAATTGCAATTATGAGAATGACATTGGTAAGGCTGCTACCTAGTGCTGCTACAAGAGCGAGCGCAAGGATCAATGTAGGAAACGACATCATGCCGTCCATAACCCGCATCACTATATTGTCGGCAACACGGTTATACCCAACGATTACGCCCAGCGAAACACCTACTATGGTCACGATGATTGCGACACCAATACCGACATACAATGATGTTTTTGTGCCGTGAAGGGTACGTGAATACACGTCACGTCCTAGTTTGTCAGTTCCAAACCAGTGATCAGCCGATGGCCCATTAATTCGTTCACGTACTGCGAGTTCCGTAGGATCATAACGTGCCACTGTTGAAGCGGTGGGCAGTAAAGTCAATATAGCGATACCCACCATCACGGTTAGGATTATTGACCCGATCATCAGATTTGGATTGGACTTTAATGTCTTCCAACTTGTCGCAAATGCTTTGCGAACACGAGTTTTGAGCGGAGGGTCCTGGTAAATATCTACCGTTGTTTCGGAACCAGTCGTCAATTAGAGCCTCACTCTTGGATCGAAAAAAACGTATGCGAGGTCGACCATAAGATTTATAAATACGTAGAACGACGCCAGAAGCATAAGCATTGATTGAACTACTGGAAAATCACGATTTTGTACGGTTTCAGCAACTAGCCTTCCAAGCCCTGGGATTGTGAACACCGTTTCGGTTACCACAACACCTGTAATCAAGGCTCCGGCCAGCGTCCCTATCACCGTGATAATTGGAATAGCGCCGGCTCGCAATGCGTGTCTGAATAGCACCGGCCTGTTCGCTAACCCTTTGGCTCTGGCTGTACGAATAAAATCTTCTCTGAGCACTTCAAGTATTGAACCGCGCGTCATTCGTATGATTACCGATGAACCGCTTATGGCAAGAAGTGACACTGGCAATGTAATTGACCTTATCCAGCCTGTGAAATCTTCTGTTACAGATACATATCCGATCACCGGAAACCATCTCAAATATACGGCAAACAATAGAATGAATATGAATCCTAGCCAGAATCCTGGCACAGAAATACCCAAAGCGGCGAATATTTGGATGCCTCGATCCCACCGGGATCCGGCCCTCCATGCGGCAAAAACTCCCAGAGGAATTCCGAGGAGTACCGCAAGGGTACCGCCTACAATTGTAAGGCTGATAGTAGGTTCTAATCTTTGACTGACAAGCTCAGCCACTGTTCTACCCGAATATATTGATTTTCCGAAATCGCCCCTGAGGGTACGGCTAGCCCATTCGACGAATTGGGTGGCGACCGGCTTGTCTAGTCCCAATTCAGCCCGTATGAGTTTCACATCATCCGGACCGGCGTAATCACCTGCCATGATATTGGCGGCATCGCCTGGTGCGATGTGAACTAGTGAAAAGGTTGCGATTCCAACAAAGATCAATATTGGAATTACGGCTAGCACGCGCTTAAAAATATAAGCAGTCAATTAAACGTTCAAACCTTTATTTTCTAATCTCTGCGAAGTCCGTCAAAAAACTAGCTATTTGTGAGATCAGCTAATTGTTCTAGTTAGTTTGGTTAAGTTTAGTTATACACGTGTTGTAATGCTGACAAGCAGGCGGCGAGACTCTTTCGAGTCCCGCCGCCGGTGATCAACTGTACTTACTACTCAACGGTCAGAAGAATTTACTTTGACCGCCAAGCGTTGTAAACGTTCCACGACATGCTATACAAGCTTTGAGAACCTTGAACGTCAGCACGTACTGCTCCGACGCCAAAACTGTCACCAAAGGAAATGTATGGCACGTCCTGCCAGAAGACATTTTGCATCTCTTTTACGATGCCAAGCTGTTCGTCAGCTGAAGATGCTCGTGCGAGCTTCTCCATCCCAGCAGTCATAGCACCAGATTCATCTTGGTACTTGTTCCAGTACTTGTTCTTGGCCAAAGAACTGTTGAGCAATGGGTTAGCAGCCCAAGCGCCGCCACCTGCTGTATGGAAGACATCCCATAATTCAGGTTTTTCACGCCAGTTAGTCTGAGTAGCCCAGTCAGTCTGCTTGAAGATGACGTTGAAGCCCATTGCATCAAGTGTCTGACGAGCGATTTCGGCCGGCCCTGAGAACCTAGAACGGTCTCCAGCTTGAAGGACAATTATGTCCGTGCCGACCAATCCTAGATCTTTGATGGTTTGCTTCGCAGCTTCAAGTCCACCTTTGTCGTGGTAGTTGTAAACCCCTTCAGATCCGTCAGCCCAGCCACCCCATTTGCCTGCACAGGCCATCATCGATGGGCAAAGAGTGTAGAACCGGCTGTCTCCGTGACCTGCGATTAGCGCGTCCTCTACAGGGAAGGCCATTGCAAATGCACGTCGAACTCTCGCGTCAGTGAATGGACCGTCTATGTTGTCAATCCATGCACCTTCACGAGCTGGGCTCGTGGTGGCAATCGCAATGTTAACATCAGGATTTGCCGTTAGCGTATCTACCATTTCAGGAGGAACCTCACTAGGCATCAGATCGATCTGGCCCACTTCCAAAGCAGCGACTCTTGCATTGGAGTCCGGGATAACGACGTAATCGACAGTGTCGAAGAAAGCGTCTTTACGACCCGCCATAAACGAAGCGGCAGAGTCTGCGGGACTGTAATCCTCATAACGCTTTACACGCAGATGATCTCCAGTAGCCCATTCATCGAGTTCATATGGCCCGGTTCCGATTAAGACATCAGCACCCTCAGCCGCCGCGACGTCGTACATCTCAGGCGGCATCATTACAGGAGCGTATCCACCTATGCGGGCTAAGGCTTCAAGTATCAGAGCTGTAGGTTCGACCATGTCTATAGAAAACGTGAGATCACCAGTTACGGATATGTCATCAACGAAACCGAAAATCAGTGAACCATAGTTGTCACGTTCTGCCCAGCGCTCCCATGATTTGACAGCATGCTCGGCATTGAACGGAACTCCATTATGAAAATTGATTCCATCGCGGAGCGTGAAATTCCATTGCATACCATCAGCAGAGACTTCCCAAGTATCCACCAGGAGCGGTGTAGCTTGTAAGTCACTGTTATAAGCCATCATCCGCTCTTGAACAGCAAATGAAGGATCATAAGCGGTCGTACCAGTGGTTCGATGGACGTCGAGTGTGGATATAGCAGCACCTAAGGCTACTTTTAATTCACCGCCGTATCTGCCATCAGACTGAGGAGCCT
>DODG01000299.1:3526-9485 GCA_003509065.1 Acidobacteriota bacterium | reverse complement strand
GCCCGGCTCGGTGAGCCTCCCATTTCTTCGGGCAACGCCTCAAGCGGGATCAGGGCACTGTGAATGGCACCACGGTTGTAATCCTCGTCGAGTTCAATCGCTCGACCCAACAGCGCCTTGACAGCCGGAAGGTCGGCAATGAGTTCAGGATGGTCGAGACCATTCGATATAGCCAGTCCCCAGGATGTGCCTAGCCAGTACAGAGCCTCGACGTCGTCCAACTCAATATCCAAAACCGCTACGGTGGGATCCACAAGCAATTGACTGCCAATACCAGGATAGGTGACATCTAATCGACGGACACAGTAATCGCGTCCTCGAACGTACATTTTTCTGGCCCGCTCTCGCAACTCGAGTGCCAAATTGTAATCATCCCACTCAGCCATTTCCGCATCGGCTTGGAGAAAGAGGTAGGCGTAAATGGTAAAACCGCTACAGGCTCCCAACAAGATGTTCTTGTTCTCAGGAGATGAATCAAGAAGCGTTTCCATCGTCTTGAGTGAGAATGGCAGCGCATCCCGAACCAGTTCCGGGTCTTCGTCTGAGGCGTATACTGCTTCGGCTGAGCCAAAAAAATTTCCTGCTGTATTTGCAACCATGCCATTGATCAAGGCGCAACCCGTCGACAGACAAGTAAAGCCAATGAACACCAATCGCAACAACATCTCTTTCCTCAAATCCCTGTTAACGTCCGGCATTTTTTTACAAACCAGTAAGCAGGTCGTCTCACTTGACTGAGATCGAGCGTTCCCATTCGTCACTCAAAAGCATACACCACCCGTACTGCCCTCAACAGACACCAGGTTCCAATCTGGCGTCACACTGCTCCGTCAGGACATCAAGTGGATAGACAGTAGGACGAGAATCGAATTAGTTGGGCCGAGAAACAGGTGCCTTTTGACTAGCAGCAGGCTTCTTGTCGGTAGCACCATCTATTTCCTGACGCAACAATTCTGCAGCTTGCGCGCGGAACTCATCAACGGAAATATCACCGGCGTCGACCTTCTTCAACAAGCGCCGTTGCGCTTGATATTCAAGGTTCTCGATTCCAGCCTTGCTCTGCAAGAAACGCCAAGACTTTCGTCGCTCGATGCAGAACAGCACCATCTGACGCGAAAGCAAGTAATACCCGGCTTTGCGAATCTGGTCTTTGGGTAAAGCTTCAGGGCCATCTTCGTCGGTCACAAGATACACCTCAAAGTCAGGGATATAAGACCGATGCTTGGGATCTAGAAATCGCCGCTGTACGACGTCATCGAAGGTTAACCGAGGCAGAACGTCGTCGAGATGCGTATATTTTGGCGCATCTTCTGGCTTAAATTTTTTCACGTGACGACGGAACCGTGCTTCAGTCGTGCACCAGTGAGCAACCGTGTAGCGGTATCGATCACCAGTCGCCTTATTCTTGGTGTCCCACCAGTCAGTCTTCACTGATGGATTACCCTTTAGATCGAAGGCTTCACTGTAAATTTCTCCGCGCTTGGGATCAAAAACGAATTCTGGCATGCCACGGGAATCGCGAATCCGCTGGGCCTGCCTCACAGACATGTCATCAGCCACACCGTGCTCTGGCTGACACGACGTGAAGGTTTGATAAAACGCCGTGCCACGGTAGTCAAGACCGTCCAGTAATGATTTGTAGAACTTTGGCGCATTAGCAAGTGAAACTTGTGCAACAAATGGGGAGCCGTGACCTGCAGTGAATGTTTCAGCCACGTTCTTCTTTTCACTCAATTTACCCTGAGTGGCCTTGCCCATCTGATTCATGTCGAAGCCACCACACATAATCGATGAGTCTGAATTCTGACCACCCGTGTTCGAGTACACCTGAGTGTCGAGCATCAACATTTTGACGTTTGGCCGATTCTGTAAGATCACCTTCGATAAGTTCTGATAGCCGATATCACCCATTGCCCCATCACCACCAATGGCCCACGCCTTTGGTAATTCAATAATTTCCTGATGAGTCATCAACGTATCGGTGAAGTGAGTGTAATCGAAATAATCATCGACAGAACACACGGGTTGGTCGTCGGCTAGCAACGAAATCGCAAGTCGCTCTGGAATAACCGACCGGCGTGCGTGGTCCATTATAAAGCTCTCACCAAACAACCATGTAATGGTTGGCCCATCTTGGAAGAGTGAGTTCATCCAGGGATAGGGATGCGGATTACTTGGCGGCGTTGAACCGTAAACAGTGTTACAGCCAGTGCTCGCACCCATCGCCATGACCGACATGCCACTAGCGAGCCGCCCTTCCTGTACCTGTAGGTCTTTGTGATTGAACGCCTCTTGACGCAGCACCGCGACCAATGCGTCGACGATATCAGTGTCGTTTAATACACCATTATCGGCCAACCGTTGTGTGGTATCACTGTCGTTCTCACCACCGAGGCCCATGATGACGTGGGCGACTGCACGCTTGAACCGTTCGTAGTCCTCTGGATCACGCTGCTGAAGATCGGCCAGCCTCGCAACACCAACTTCCGATAATTGATCGGCTTGGTCACGCATACGATCAGCCTTCGTGTGATACAGCGGTCGCATGAACGCTTCCGTCACTGATGCAACGGCCCTAAGAACACTTTTTTCGCCACAACCTGCGCACGCGCCATCACCAGAAACCAGCGCATCGTAATTCTTGCGCAACATGAGGTGATTCCTAAGCGCCGCATCCTTTGAATCTAGAGGAGATTCGTCGTCGTACAGACCGAGATATCGCGGTGGCGTGTCGGCTAACGTATTTAAGAACGCCATCTGACTCAAATGTTCTGCATTGAGAGCGTCGGTCTCTGGTTCCATTCGCAATGCATCGTGGTCACCACAGACTTCAACACAGGCGGCGCACCCTTTACATAAATCTGATACGCCAATCATGAAAATCCCGCCAGCTCCTGCAGCTTTCTTTTCCTTCGAGGAGAAAATCGCATTCACCTTCGTAAACGCGACTGGCATTTTCTCGACGATCTCGAACAGTTCGTCCTTAGTTGACTGCTTGACCGCACCGTTCAAACCTTCGATTTCAGTTCGGATAATCGTAGAAAATGATGTCTCCGCCTTAGCCTTAGCGGCGTCCAACATCTGTGTGCGCGCGTTTTCCTCAATCGTTGGAAGAGCCTTGAGTAAGACCTGGCGTTGATCAGGCTCGGTCACATAGTTCACGATAGCCGACCGTAGTACGCTCCCAATATCTTGGGCAGTGTTGGGCAGTGCAGTATCTGGACAGGCTACGATACATTCCATGCACTGCGTACAGTTCTCAGCAATATAAACTGGCTTTTCACGGCGTGCCACGTACTTGGATGACGTCACACCCGTTCCAGCAGCCATCATTCCAACGGAAGACAATGGTGTCGCCGGTTGGTCGTATTCGTGCCCTGCACGAAACTGGTTATCGAAATAACCAATGTCAAATAATGGAGCTTTGGTTGGTTGTCCCTTCGGGGGCTCAGCACCATAAAACTGGAAACATCCACCCTCATTCGCAGACTCGGAAGTCGCTACCATTGGTAATAGGGAGCGACCACGCATACTTGATCGATCTTGCGCATTCATCTCACCATGATCGACCTTCCGGATGCGTTCGAATCCATCAGTCATGACCGTCATGTTGGAATCCACGACTGCATCACCAAATCGTCCAAATTTTTTAACGTATTGTTTTCTTACGACATCATTAAAGTGATCGTTCTTGATGTCGTTATCCTTGAGAAATGTTGATACACCGAAGAACGCTCCAAGAAACGCGTTACCTTGCATACGCAACTGTAAATCTGATCGACTCGTTGCATTACGAGCAATGTCAAAGCCTGGCAGCAAGTAGACGTTAATTTCGTTATCGATGATGAATTGCCGGTGCTGCATCGGGATACGTTCCCAAGCCTCTTCTGGCGTCTCATCCGACTCCCAAACAAACGCCCCACCCTTCACCAGACCTTCGAGCGGATTTGTATGGGTAAAGGCCTTGGGGTCACAACAGAGCACAACATTGACGTGACGCAAATCGCAATTAACACGAATGCGCTCCGGGGCTACAACGAGAAAATAGTTTGTTGGCGCACCCTTTTTTTCAGAGCCGTACTTTGGATTCGCACTAACGTGCACCAATTCTTTTAAGCGGCCGTGCTCGTCATAGGACTCATCGCGTTGCGATAGATAGCTCCCCAGTTCTCCGATGATTTCTCCTAAATTTTTACCGGTGGTAATCATGCCCCAACCACCAATCGAATGCAGTCTGACGGCGATCGCACCTTCAGGCAATAACGATGGGGTTTCATCGGATTTCACTTCATACGGATGGTCAATCCCTATCGCAAAAAATGTCTCGCCATCAGACGCGCGCTTGCCATCCGTTCTTGCACGTGAGCCAATTGCATACTCGTAGGCGCCGAGGATACCTTCCGGCCGAAAATCTCGAGAGCCAAGACCATAAACACCACGAAACAATCGTGGCATGTCCTCAATACTTATCGCTGGCAAGTTCTGGTGCGTTAACTGCCTTGAATTCTCGATCGCCTTCTCCAAAGCAGTGCGGATGTCTCGTGCCATCGGATTATCACCCGCCATCGCTTCGTCAGTTCGCTCAAGGACAATTACATTCTTCTTGCCAGTCAGCGCCTTGATGACCGCAGCTTCAGGGAAAGGCCGAATCACATTCAGGTGATACGAACCGACGCTTTCTCCACGCGCACGAAGGTGATCGATCGCAGCTTCAATATTCTCAGCCGCCGATCCCATAGAGACGAATACGGTTTCGGCGTCATCGGTCTGGTAACCCGAGATAAACCCGTAGTACCGACCGGTCAATTTCCCAAATTCTTCGTAAGCCTGCTCTAGAAAATCTAGAATTGGTTCAACAAAATTATTGCGACGGGCTACCACGCCCTGCATGAAGTGCTCTTGATTCTGCACCGGACCGAGTAGAAGAGGATTCTCTAAATCCACCATCTTTGGTACGCGTCGACGTTTCGCACCAAAGAGCTCGCGCTGTGTCGCAGTTGGACACTCAATAAGGTCGTCAGGCGCGCCCATATAGTCACGAATCAACTGGGCTTCGTGTTTATAGAAAGTTCGCTCCAAATGCGATGTTAGGAAGCCATCCTGAATGTTCATCCCAGGAGTCAGGGACAACTCACACACTTTCCGCAAAATAAGAGCCTGGTCAGCCGCTTGCTGGGCGTCTTTACCAAACACCATAATCCAGCCGGTATCGAGCACACCGTAGATGTCATCGTGGCCGCAATGCACATTTAAGGCATGCTTCGTCAAGGCGCGCGCTGCCACTTCGACAATCATCGTCGAGAGTTTTCCAGGTGCGTGATAATACTGCTCCGCAGCATAGGGCAGCCCCTGTCCGGACGTGAAATTGACTACTCGGCGTCCTGTTACAGACAGAGCCGTGGCCCCACCCTGAGCGGCATGTTCTCCCTCAGCTTCGAGTGCTAAGATTGACCCGCCAAACACGTTCAAATTTCCTTCAGCAAAGGACAGTTGATAGTTCTCACCCATCTCCGTCGAGGGTGTAATCGGAAAGAAAACACCACCGTCACTCAGACGAGCCTCTGTGTGATAGGACACCAACTGATTGCCATTGGTCGTTACACGAATTCCAGGATATTTTGCTTTATCAACCATAAAAAATTTCTAGAAACTCAAAACTGGAGTCCTCTAGCACCGCTTGTGAGGATACCAAGTCAGACATTACCAAGTGTCAATCTGTATAATGTCATCAACAATAATGATATTAAACGACTCTCTTGTTATCCCCCGAATTAACTGCGTTAATCAAATTGTCTACAGGGGGGGTACACTTCCATCTGTGTACGCCACAGTAGGATAACATGAGTGATAATCCAGAAGCGAATCCAAAACGGAACTCAGTCATTAATTTCTTGTTAAACTATTGCTAAATATATTGCTTAAACCGTCTTGCAGCCTTATAGATACCGAGTAAGTTCTT
>DODG01000299.1:758-3201 GCA_003509065.1 Acidobacteriota bacterium | reverse complement strand
GTAAGTTCTTACTTCCCACTAGATGGGTGCACGGACATCGCAACAAGCTGATAGGAAAAGTTGGAGAGGAAACTATGAAAATGCCCAGAGAAAATAGTAAAAATCGTTCAAGCGTTAACGTTTCCCGCCGCGGTTTCTTGCAAGGTTCAATGGCAGCCGCTGTCGGTGGCCTAACGACCAACGTCTCAAGCCCCACTGTGCTGCATGGCGCCACCAAGTCGTCAGGTCAGCTCTGGCGTGAACGAATCCGTCCCACTGGACCCCTCGATGAGATGTACTGGGCACGAGTCCGAAAAGAATTCAATATAGTGGATGATATTTCATACATGAACAACGGTACGATGGGACCAATCCCGAATCCTGTCGTAGAAGCACAAACACGATATCTTCGGGATCTCGCAGCCGATCCACGTGCTGGCGGAAGCCTCGAACCCGTCCGTGAGAAATTAGCATCGTTCGTCGGCGCCGATCCCGACGAAATTGTTCTCACACGAAGCACCACCGAAGGCATGAAAATCTTCTGTCGTGGATTGGATCTGAAGCCAGGCGATGAAATCCTAATGTCGTCCCACGAGCATCCAGGAGGATACGGTTCCTGGAGGGCTCGCGAAGACCGAGACGGTATCATCGTCCGCACGGTTGACATCCCTGCACCACCGGAAAGCGCTGACCAAGTCATTGACATCTGCGAAGCTGCCATCACCACCAAGACACGTGTCTTAGTTGTGAGCTACCCAATCTTTGTAACCGGCCTGTTGATGCCAATCAAAGGTTTGGCCGAAATGGCACATCGACATGGGGTGCTGATCTCTGTGGACGGCGCTCATGCACTGGGCATGTTGGACCTGCAGCTGCACGATTCTGGAGTGGATCATTTCTCCACGGCTGGACAAAAATGGTTACTGGCCGGAAGCGGTACTGGTCTCGCGTACTTCAAACGTGACGTACAAGAGCAAGTATGGGGCGATATGTGGCGACGAACTGACAGGAACGAGGAAGGTGCACGAAAGTATGAAGTGTCTGGCCAGCGTCATATCCCATCAGCTCGTGGGATGGGAGACGCAGTCGACTTCCAACTGACAATCGGCAAACAAAACATTCAAGCACGCGTACAGACACTAGCCAATCAACTCAAAACCGGTCTGCACGAAATCCCTGGAGTGGGAATTGGCACATCCGGGTCCGCTGAAATGAGTGGTGGATTGACAACATTCTTCATTGACGGAATCCCAAAAGCAAACACTCAAAAAGCTCTAATGGATCGCGAACACATTTACATTCCTGGTAGTTCGTTAAATGATTTCGCGTGCCGAGTCTCAACCCATTTTTACAACACGCCGAATGAGGTTGACCGGGTGCTGTCGGTTGTTCGCCATATCGCCGAGAATCGCTCAGCGTACTCGACAGCCGTCTAGAAACGAGTGACCACTATTATTCGCAAGTGGTGCCCTGCTTTACAGACGCCTCTGTAGCCCATTCGTACGCACTAGTGCGCTTGGCACCATCCGGCATGGCCGTTTCAATTCGGACAGCGCCACCATCACCACATTGAATGGTGACCCCGTTGTCGTCAATTCCCGTAACCATGCCGGGTGATTCTGAGGCGCCACTTACAACGCAAGAGCCGTAGAATTTTACGGTTTTTCCGTCCAGTGTCGTCCAAGCTCCCGGTTGGCGATCGCTGCCCCGAATCAAGTTATGAACCGTACGAGAGGGTTGCGTCCAGTCAATACGCGCGATGTCCCCTTCCCAAGGGGCCTCGTAGGTTGCCTCAGTTTCATCCTGTACAATCCTTGGAGCACTGCCATCAGCCACGAGTTTGACTGCCTCCACCAACGCGTCAACACCGGCAGGGAAAAACTGCTCTCGATAGATACTGTTGACCGTATCGTTCTCACCACATGGAAACCGTTTCTGCAACAAAATCGGGCCGGTATCAAGACCTTGATCAACCCAGAAAATAGTCAAGCCTGCTTCGGATTCACCTTGCAAGAGGGCGTAATTGATCGCACTGCGCCCCCGATGCCGCGGCAGCAAGCTTGGGTGATACTGAATAGTGTCATGCGCCGGGTACTCCAAGACGCGCGCTGGGATAATCTGCGTAACAAACGCCATCACATTGAGGTCTGGCTTCGTTGCCACATACTGTGCGTAGACCTCTTCATTCACCACGCCCTTCTGTTGCCAGCGTTTCGGTTGCAAAAGTGCAACACCGTCACGCCGTGCAAGGTCCGCTACCGGATCTGCTCGCTTGGTTTCAGGCGGGCCATAAACCCCAACAATCTCATGGCCTGTCTCGCGTAAACGCTCATAGACTGCGGCCCCAAACGACGATTGTCCAAAAAATCCTATCCGCATAAAGTGTCTTCCTTGCTATCAATGAAACCGTAAGCAAACTTTCGACTTCGGAGGGTAGCACAACACCACCAGAGTCACAGTCTAT
>DODG01000299.1:0-369 GCA_003509065.1 Acidobacteriota bacterium | reverse complement strand
CAAGTTATTTTCACGAGGA
Organism: Acidobacteriota bacterium; assembly: GCA_003509065.1. The sequence continues at coordinate 350 of DODG01000299.1, read as the reverse complement.
CTCGTCTTTTGCTACAATGCTCACCCATATTGATTAGCAACGCCCCCCCCAAAGTTTCATTCATGCGGACACGACTCATAAGGCAAGGGACACTTCTGTTCGTAATGTCCTCTGTCATAGCAATGAATCTCACCGTTGTCAGCGGTCAAGAACTCCAACAAGCCCCCATTGAAACGGAATCACGTTTGGAGTTGGAAGCCATATCACCTTCTTTTTTAGGCATGTATCGGAAGGTTATGGAAATTGAGGACGAAATCCGACGCCATACCGATCAGTATGGACTGCCTTTTGATCTGGCACGTGCTGTCTGCCTCTACGAATCGGGGGGTAACGCAAACCTTTCCTCTGGT
>DODG01000217.1 GCA_003509065.1 Acidobacteriota bacterium | reverse complement strand
CAGATTGTTCATTACGGATTACTTTCTACCGCACAAATTGGACTCAATGCTCATCTGCCTGCATCAAGAGAATCTGAAACCTCCAAGATTGTTTCGATTTCATCTCGAACGATTGAAAAAGCCAGACAAATAGCCCAAAACCACAATATTGACAGGTGGTATGGATCGTATACAGAACAACTAATGGATCCAGGCATTGACGCAATTATCAATTCACTCCCAAACAGCATGCACTGTGAGTGGACTGTTAGAGCAGCTGAAGCTGGTAAGCATGTTTTATGTGAGAAGCCTCTGGCTGTCTCGGCCGAAGAATGTCAGCGGATGATCGATGCGGCCAATGCAAATAATGTTGTTTTGGTTGAGGCATTTACCCATCGCTGGAACCCTCATATGCGAAAGGCCCGACAACTGGTAGCTGAAGGAGCGATTGGCGAGATTCAGACGGTTGACAGCGCGCTTTGTTTTAATGTTATTGAGCCTGACGGGAACATACGGTTTTCTGAAGCGTTGGCTGGTGGAGCCCTTTGGGATGCAGGGAGCTACGCTGTATACGCGGTTAGGTTTGTTATGTCCGCAGAGCCGACGCATGTCATCGGATATTCCCATGACTCAGGGAACTGGGGGGTCGACACAACGTTTTCAGGAACGATGAAGTTCAATAATGGCGCAATTGGAAATATCACTACGAACATGCAACAGCCATTTCGTTGTTTCATCACAATTCACGGTTCAGCGGGCCAAATAGAAATTCCAAATATGTTCGACGATTCGGGACCTATTGTGATCAAGCGGGGTGATGGCCGAACTAGCCGAGACGAGCAGGTGATCGCTGTACCAGCACCAAACCGGTTCGTAGTTCAGTTGGACGAGTTTACACAATGTGTCCTCACAGGCGAGAAGCCTGAGTTCCCGGCTGAAGATGGCCTTGCTAATACGACTGTTTTGGAGGCTCTTTACGAATCAGCAAATTCAGGTGCTTCCATTTCACTTGGTCTATGAACATCCTCCAGTGCAATAATTGGTAATTCGCCATAGCGGTGCAGTTCATCACATGTATAGACAGTTACCGTGCAGGGATATCGGATGTAAGATGCGCGAGATGCTCATGTTCCAACACCATAAGTCAGGGATTTTCAATTATGTATCCAAGTGATGTCCGGCAAAAATTAGCATCTGGAAACCCAGTTCTCGGTACAAGTATGTTCACCAGAGAACCGTTTGTAGCTCAATCGATTTACCAGACTGGGGCTGATTGGGTATGGATTGATCAGGAACATCAGCCGGTGGGCACCGAGTCGGTCGGAACTATATGTGTGCAAGGTCGTGAAAATGGTAGCGCCCCAGTCATACGTGTCCCTTACAACAATCCTGGCGACATTAAGAAGGCCTATGACGTTGGAGCTGTTGGTGTAATGGTTCCGCAAATCGATACGCCCGAAGATGCCAAAAATGCTGTCAAATGGGCGAAGTACCCTCCTCTTGGCCAGCGGGGTATTGCTCCTTTCTTCGCTGGATACTTGGGCGTATCTGCCCAGAGCATTATCGATAATGCGAACGACGAGACAATCCTAATGCTTCAAATGGAGAGTGTTCAGGCTTACGAAAACCTCGATGAAATTCTTGCGGTTCCAGGATACGAAGTATTACTTGTTGGCCCTACTGATCTATCAGCATCTCTAGGCGTTAACGGTGATATTCACAATTCAAAGGTAGAAAACATAATGACTGACGTTGCACAACGAATTAAAGGCAGCGGAAAGTATCTTTCTACAACGTTTGGAGATGTTGAAGACTGTCGCAGGTGGATAGGTGAGGGTTATCAGATGATGAATGTTTCTAGCACCCTTGCTTTGGGAACCATCCAGACGAAACATATATTTAGTGAATTAAGGGAACAATTTAAAGTTTAATGTTTTTCTTTTCTGGTACTGATCTTAGCTAAAAAGCCGAGGCGTTTATATCTCCTCGGTTTTTTAGTTGGGAGTTAGTATCAGATCAACAAATGAACATCATTTTTCAGTGGCTGCCATCTTCCGAATTATATGCTCAAGGCAACTCGCTGAGCTTGTGTTCCTTGTTCTTTCCCTTGCCACTCTGCAAATTCAAAGGCTTCGTTGATTTTTTCGAGCGGGAAGTGATCGGAAACAACATCCATCAACTGATATTCATTCTTGGTTTTTACAAGAAACTGTAGCGCTGCTTCGATTACCCACGGGTTGTAGTGCACTGTTCCAACCCACTTGGTTTGATTGCTGATTATCTTGCCAGCCGGAATATCTAACCTGCCTCCTCCGATGTTTCCAATATCCAGGTAGGTTCCGTTGATTCGTACCATATCGAGTCCTTCGTAAGTGGCTTCAGCGACACCAACCACTTCTACTACGATATCGGCGCCGATACCATGTGTAAGTTCTCGAACACGCTCGACTCGTGATTCTGCCGTCTTATACTCAGTCATGGATATTGTCGATGTGGCGCCGCATTTCATTGCTCGGTCTAGGCGGTGTTGCTGTCCATCAATCACTATTACCTGACTTGCTCCTCGTTCGGCAGCGATAGCTGTAGCGTAAATGCCTAGGCCTCCGGCACCTTGGATTACGACTGTATCTCCAAACGCAACACCTACACGTTCAAGTCCGAACAAAACTTGAGCTAGAGCACAGTTAACTGCTGGGATTGCCTCACTTGGAAGTTCATCAGGGACCTTGTATGCATAGTGTCCGGGCTCTAGATAAAAGTATTCGGCCATTCCTCCGTTGCAGTACGGGTATTCGTCAAGTCCAACCATGTTTCGTCTTTGTCTAAACGTACAGGCGTGATGTTCACCACGAATGCAGTGATAGCAACGGTGACATGGGAAAAAGAACGGAAATGCGACTCTGTCCCCTTCATTTAGCGTACGCCGCAACGAGTCTGTGTTGATTCCTTTTCCTAGTGAATGGACTACACCGGTGAACTCGTGACCAATTACGCGTCGTTTAGATAAATGAGGTCCACCTCCATCATCTCGCCACACATGTAAATCCGATCCGCAAATCACAGCATCAGTGTTCTTGACTAATATCCCACCTGGTTCAATCTCTGGTGTGGGAAGTGATTCCAATTCAAATGGTTTTCCTGGTTCCGTAAAGACTGTTGTAAGGCCTTTGGGCATCTAAAATTCTCCGTCTTCGGGGGTATACGGCTTATGTTAATTCCCACATCGGTAATGATGCTTGTGGTTTGTTTAATAGAGAGCAAAAGAGAGCAAATCATTACATCTGCGGCGGAATATCGTGACGCAATGTAACCCTAAGGAGGCCCGATCGTCTACAAACGGGATGTATACTCCGTCCGTTTTATACGTTGATTACGGATTTTGTTGGTGATTTATCACCGTCGACATTTAGCAATTTTCAGAAAAGGATATTAAGTTTTGCTTGAACGGTTTCACGTACCCAGTGACGAGGCAGTCTACGTTAATAAAGATGATATGCATGCGACGGTAGTTGATATATTTTCGAAAATGGGCATGCCTCATGATGAAGCTGAAGTCGCTTCAGATGTTCTTGTTTACGCAGATATCAGAGGCATTGAGACACATGGTGTTTCTAATATGTTGCGTAACTATGTCAAATCTTTTGGGGAAGGTGGGATCAATCCTACGCCTAACCCAAAAATTGTTCGTGAGATGCCTGCTGCAGCCACTTTAGATTGCGACGGCGGACATGGTCTGGTAGTCGGCCCAATGGCGATGGAAATGGCAATTGAACGCGCTAAGGTTTATGGCATTGGGACGATTACAGCGAATAATGGACGTCACTTTGGTGCGGCCGCATATCATGCTGCAATGGCGATTGATCATGACATGATCGGATTGGCGATGACCTCGGGTGGAATGAACGTGGTTCCTGTAGATGGATCGAAGCCGATGTTCGGCCTGAATCCAATTGCAATAGCCATTCCTACCCGGCATGAAGCTCCGTTTATATTTGATGCTTCTATGAGTTCGGTAGCAGGCAATAAAATTGTATTGGCAAAACGTCTTGGAGTTCCAGTAGCACCGGGATGGATTACCGGTGAGGATGGCGTTCCGATTGTTGAAGAGCGCGAAGTTCCGGATAAATATTTTATGCTTCCGTCTGGTGGGACTCGTGAGAATGGCTCACAC
>DODG01000387.1 GCA_003509065.1 Acidobacteriota bacterium | reverse complement strand
GGGATGATGGTAGGCCTTGGTGAAACAAAATCAGAAATCCACGAAACTATGGCTGATTTACGAGCTGCAAACTGCGATCTATTGACGATTGGACAATACCTGCGACCTTCCAAGCGCCACCATCCTATAATCCGGTTCTACCACCCAGAAGAGTTCAAAGATCTAGAAAAAGCAGGGCTTGAAATGGGATTCAAACACGTTGCATCTGGTCCACTGGTACGTAGTTCATATCATGCGGATGACCAGCACAATGCGGCCATCGACAAGATCCTAGACCCCGCTAACTCATAGGCTAAATAATGCCAACCCTGTATGTTGTCGCAACACCTATAGGAAATCTCTCGGATCTGACCAAACGCGCTGCAACAATCCTATCGGCTGTGCCAACAGTTGCTGCCGAAGACACGCGGGTCACAAGAAAGTTGTTGAAACATATAGGCGCCTCGCCTCATTTAGAAAGTCTCCATCAGCACACTTCTCCACAACGACTGCAGAAGGTAGTTTCAAGACTCGAAGCAGGAGATATGGGTTTTGTCACCGATGCAGGAACCCCAGGCATCAGTGATCCAGGAGCTATGCTGGTAAAAGCTGCGCTGGCGGCCGGGCATAATGTCGTACCCTTACCGGGCGCTTCAGCATTGACATCAGCGCTATCAATAACTGGATGGCCATTTAACCGTTTTTTGTTCCTAGGCTTTTTACCACGAAAAAAACAAGAGCGAATATCGACCTTGAAAAGTGGAATAACCGAGCCCGGCCCAATAGTCATTTACGAGTCTCCACGCCGCTTGAAGGCAACCCTTGAGGACATCAATGACCTGGTTCCCGATCGACAGTTAGTGATATGCCGTGAACTTACCAAACTCTATGAAGAAACATTCAGAGGGACAGCAGCACAATCCATCAATCATTTTTCAACTGTTAAAGGTGAGTTCGTAATCATTATCGAAGGAACAAACGAATCTAATACAAGAATCATTTCCGACAAAGAAATCAACGTCGTGATCAATAACCTGCAATCACAAGGATTATCCGGACGATCTCTCGTAGAGCAAACGGTTAAGATAACGAAAGCTACAAAAAACAGAGTTTACCGACTCTCGTTAGATCATGCGCCATGATCGATATATTCGATGAAAATTAAACGGGCTTTAGACCAGTTATAGCTATAATGAGTATCTGTTTTATCCCACTGCCGGAAAGCAAAGAATAACCTGCTCGACTGCCATTAACTCCTGACTCGTAAAATCGGAAATCCCCCACTTGTCTCGCAAAATTCTTGTCGCTGTAGCTTGGCCGTATGTAAACGGTGAACCACATCTAGGTCACATCGCAGGCATGAACGTGCCAGCAGATATTTTCGCTCGATTCCACAGGATGGTGGGCAATGAAGTCGTAATGGTCTCCGGATCGGACATGCACGGGACCCCAACTACCCTAAAAGCTGCAGATGAAGGGGTCTCGCCAGAAGTTATAGCCACGCGATATCACGAAATATGGAGTAAGGCGCTTGAAGATATGTCCTTCTCCTATGATCTATATACGCACACGCATACCGATCGTCATCGTGAAGTCACGCAAGAATTATTCACAAAACTCAAAAAAAACGGACATCTGGTTGAAGCCACTCAGTCTATGCCATTTTCTGAGACAGAACAGCGCTTCCTCTCAGATCGATTCGTTGTAGGCACATGCCCCCACTGCGCATCTGATTCGGCGCGCGGCGATCAATGCGACACCTGCGGACGCACCCTAGATCCGATCGATTTGATAAATATTCGAAGTAGTCGTGATGGATCAACGCCCATCTTCAAAGACACCACACACCAAATGCTCAGACTAGGTGATTTCCAAAGTGCCCTTGAAGAATGGGTCGAAGATAAGAGCGACTGGCGACAAAACGTCCGCAACCAAACCCTCGGAATTCTCCGTGAAGGACTCCATGACCGAGCTATCACCAGAGATATCGATTGGGGCGTCCCGGTTCCGCTTGAAGGCTATGAATCGAAACGGATTTACGTTTGGTTTGAAGCGGTAATTGGGTATCTTTCCGCAACTCGAGCTTGGGCTGAACAACAAGGCACACCTGATGCTTGGAAAAAATGGTGGGTAGAACCAGACGGTGAGTCCTACTACTTTCAAGGCAAAGACAATGTTTCATTTCACACAATCATGTTGCCATCAATTCTTTTAGGAAGCGGTGAATTAAACATGCCGACCGACGTGGTGGCAAATGAATATCTCAACCTAGGCGGAATCGATTTCTCAAAGAGTCGGGGGCATGCCGTGTGGTTGCCGGATTTCCTGACAAGGTATGAACCGGATCCGCTGCGCTATTACCTCGCGTCGATCATGCCAGAAACATCCGACTCTGAATTCACATGGCAAGGATTCCACGCAGCCAACAACAACGAGCTGGTCGCCACTTTCGGGAACTTTGTACATCGAGTCCTCACAATCACCACCCGCAACTTCGATAATGCCGTCCCAACTCCAGGCAAACTTGATGATGATGATGAGGTTGCACTGAACGCATGTGACACCGCACTAAAAGAAGTATCCAATGCGATTGAAAGGAGAAAATTTCGAGACGGACTTAGAGCTGCCATGCGGTTAGCCCAAACCGGGAATCGCTATATAGATACAAAAGAACCGTGGAAAACTGTAAAAATCGACAAAGAATCCGCTGGTACCGCACTATGGGTTGGCTTGAACATCATTTCCACTCTTCGCACTGTGTTCTATCCATACCTGCCGACATCTGCTGACAAGATTCACAGTATGCTTTTCAAAGATGGCGATACTCTTTCAGATGGTTGGGCCAAGAGAGACATCATTCCTAGTGACTCGATTAGAAAACCAAAACCACTGTTTCGTAAACTCGATGATTCGATAATAGAAGAAGAAAACACACGACTCATCGGAAACTAGCCGCTTCAATAAGAGAAGTATCCTCTAAAACATTTATGGTCGAAACAATCACACAGGAAAGCATTTACGAACCGGTCGCAGATGACCTGCAACTCGTGATTGAAAAAATTGCAACCATTGCCGACAAAACCCCCGAAAATGCCTTAGAACAAGTTGAAAGCCTCGACACACAACTAGGTCATATTTTGGCAACGCCCGGCAAAAGGGTTCGACCTGCACTTACTCTATTGGCCTCGAAGCTTTGGGGTCAACACTCTAACGAATTACAGATCAAAATGGCGACGGCGGTTGAGTTGCTCCACATTGCAACCCTTGTTCACGATGACACGGTCGATCACGCTGATACAAGACGCGGACACCAAACTGCCAGCAAGCTCTGGGGCCGGAACGTTGCCGTGTTGCTAGGAGACTTCTTATTTGCTACGTCGGCGATGTACGTATGCGACACGAAAAATATTGGCCTTGTGCGGCGGTTTGCAGAAACAATAACAGAGTTGGCTCGAGGTGAACTCGATGAAATCTACACCGCCTGGCAACCCGATGTGACACTTGAAGTATACAAGAAACGAATCTATAACAAGACCGCGTCGTTATTCTGCACTGCAGCGGAAAGTGGTGCAATTCTAGGTGGAGGAGATGATCAAGCTATCAAAGATGTGCGCGATTACGGTTACAACATTGGAATGGCCTATCAAGTGTATGACGACCTTCTCGACTATAAATCAACCAGTGAACAGCTCGGTAAACCATCAGGACATGACCTGAATGCAGGAATTATCACCCTTCCGGCAATCATCGCAGCGGAGAACGGCGCTGCAAATGAAATATTTAAATTCTTCAACGCCCCCGAAAAAGTAAAAGCCGACCTGCTTCCAATAACAGTCGAAGCAATAAACCAGACCGGGGCACTAGAGACAACGTATGAAGTGGCAAATAGCTACATTGAAACTGCCACAAAATCTCTTGACAGCATTGCACCTTCTAAATATCTAGATTCGATGCTGTCTCTCGCCGAGTACGTACAAAAGCG
>DODG01000080.1:2107-2571 GCA_003509065.1 Acidobacteriota bacterium | reverse complement strand
GTAGCAATTGGCTTGACCAGAAAATCACGAGATGCAGGATCCATGACCGGGCCGCCAAGTCCAAGTGTGTATCCGGTGGATCCAGTGGCTGTGGAAACAACCACACCGTCACCTCTATAAGTCGCCAAATGGACTCCATCAACAACAGTACTAACTTCAATTACACGAACGATAGGACCACGTGCAACCGTCACGTCATTAAGACTAATAATAGGCTGAGATTCCCTACCTTGGATTGTCGCACGCAGCATATAACGGCGTTCAATTCGAGCATTCCCATCCAGATACCAACCTATTTCATTGATCGCATCTTTAGACTCAATATCACTCATGAAGCCGACACGCCCCATATTGACTCCGAGAACGGGTATGTCGCGAGAGGCCGCAACATGCACTCCTCGCAGGATCGTACCATCGCCGCCGATTGTGATAATCAAATCTGACGAGTTGAGATTTTCCTGACA
>DODG01000080.1:813-1775 GCA_003509065.1 Acidobacteriota bacterium | reverse complement strand
TCCCCAAGAGTATCTTGAGTTGCTAGCCACCACTTTCGACCTTTCCCGTAGATAGCAGCAAGTTGCTTGGCAAGTGCCTCTGCTTCGGTCAACAAACCGTGATGGACAATTCCTATGTTGTGATACCCGGGCATATCGTTAGTTCTATCTCGTGAATCTGATTGTGAATAGAAGTCTACGACTTATTTAGGTGCTTCCGAACAGATCGCAAATACTTAACAGACGAATTACAGACCCGAAACAATTGTCAGGGCGCTCTCAGCAAATTCAAGCAAAAGGAAGGGTGCAAGTCCGAATATACCGGTTCCTATAGCCGCAAGCCCAGCAGCAACCAAAACCGGCTTATCACCACTGAAAGTGGACGGATCTACTGGATCGTCAAAAACAATCATCCGGATAACCCTGAGATAGTAATATGCAGCGATTACAGTATTCACCACCCCAACTATAGCCAGCCACGCAAGGTCAGCGTTCAACGCTGATCCAAAAACGACAACCTTCGCCATAAAACCAACTGTGGGAGGCATACCTAAGAGAGAAAGAATTCCAAATACGAGAAGAGAAGCCAGAAGCGGTGAACGCTTCAGCATTCCCTTCAAACCGTCGATTGAATCATCACCAGTACGCATGGTGATCGCAATAACGGTGAAAAACACGGCCAAGTTCGTAAACGCGTATCCGGCAAGATAGTACATAGCACCTTGAGGACCTGCTCCATAAAAAGTCGAACCAACCTGATTTGCAGGCACGGAAGCAACGCCTACTAAAATGTAACCAGCTTGAGCGATCGTAGAGTAACCGAGCAGTCGTTTTATATTCGATTGGGCCAAAGCCAGCACATTACCAACAGTCATAGAAATAGCTGCCAAGATTGCAAAAAGCCCTGACCAATCCTGCATCATGGAAGGATCCCCGAAGGCCGAATACATAATCCGCATTATTACTGCAAATGCCGAAGCCTT
>DODG01000080.1:0-426 GCA_003509065.1 Acidobacteriota bacterium | reverse complement strand
ACCCACATCTGCCAAGGGACAACTGCCATCTTGAACCCAAATCCGGCAACCACCAATATCACGGCCAGTAAAACAGCGTATGAACCAAATGGAACGCCCGCCTCAGTTGGAATAACGGCTAACCGCTCCATGATCATCTCGAGGTTAGTGCTACCAGCGTATCCGTAAATGTAAGCGAATCCATAAAGCAGAATGGCGCTGGATATGGCGGACAAGACGAAGAATTTAGTGCCCGCCTCGATTCCTTGCTTAGTACGATGAATAGCAGCAAGAGCGACAATCGGTAACGCACTGAGCTCCAGTGCGACATAAATTGTTATTAACTCAGTTGCCGAAACGAGGAGCATCATCCCTGTTACTGATAGTAGTAATAGCGATACGAATTCTCCGCCGTAATTTTTCATTCGATTACTGGCAATATATTTC
>DODG01000122.1 GCA_003509065.1 Acidobacteriota bacterium | reverse complement strand
TCGCTTCCAGCCTTGCTGGATTTTGGGTCATGTGAGACAGCCGTCCAGAGCTTAGCCAACGATTTGGATGCACTAGGAGATGGGTCACTTGTGCAGGGAGCTCTGAAACAAATTGCTGCAACGACCGCATGCCATGCAGCCGTCAAGGCTAACGATTCGTTAACCCAAGAGAAGATGAGTTATATCCTGGACGAATTGAGAAAGACGTCCTATTCGACAGTATGTCCCCATGGACGACCTGTTGTGCTGAGGTTAACGCGCGACGAAATAGAGAAACGATTTGAACGGATTTAGGAGATACGGACGACATGCTGCAGGTCGCTTACTACTTTGGCCGCTTTCTTCAGTTAATCGGAATGTCGATCTTGCTGATGGCGATCGTTCAGGCTGGTCCACTTGGCCCAAGTCCACGCACGTTTGGTGCTGGTGTCGTGGCGTTTATTGTTGGCTGGTTGTTTGTGAAATCTAGGACCAGTCGCTAGGCAGACTTCGAACCTTTTTTACGTTTGAGAGATTTCCAGGCCGCCAATCGCTCCTTGATCTCAGCCTCATAACCACGTGTGGCAGGTTCATAATAAACACGATCGATCAATCCAGGTGGGAGGCAGTCCATGTTGCTGATACCGTCAGCTTCGCGGTGGGCGTACCGGTAGTCTTTCCCAAAGTCGAGGTCCTTCATTAGTTTGGTTGGCGCATTACGCAAATGTAGTGGCACTGGTTCAGCGACCATTTCATGGGCGTCTTGCGCTGCCTGCGTGTAGGCGCGATACACGGCATTACTCTTTGTTGTCGTGGCTAGATAAATTACCGCTTGGGCGAGGGCGGTGTTGCCCTCTGGTAGGCCAATGAAATGCACCGCATCTTTCGCTGCTATCGCGATGGTCAGTGCTTGTGGGTCCGCGTTCCCGATGTCCTCAGAAGCAAAGCGCACGAGCCGGCGCGCAATATATAAAGGGTCTTCTCCCGCTTCAAGCATCCTAGCGAGCCAGTAGACCGCCGCGTCAGGATCGCTATTCCGCATTGATTTATGCAGTGCTGAAATTATATTGAAGTGTTCATCGCCGCCCTTGTCGTACCGTAATGCGCGCTTTTGAATGAGTGTGGAGATGAATGCCAGATCGATTTGTATTGGGACACCGCTTTTTTGAGTTGGTGTGGCTACACTTGCGGCCATATCCAGTAAATTTAAGGCTACACGAGCATCACCGTTAGCATGTTGTGCTATTGCAGTACGTGCGTCTGGAGTGATTACAAGACCACGGTCACCCAATCCATGAGTGGGATCGGATATGGCTCGCGCAATGACCGTTTCGAGGTCTTTCTGTGTTAGCGGTTTGAGGACAAAGACACGTGATCTTGAGAGCAACGCTGAATTTACTTCGAATGATGGATTTTCCGTCGTTGCGCCTACCAGAGTAATGTCCCCTGACTCCACTGGTGGTAGAAAAGCATCTTGTTGCGCCTTATTGAACCGATGAATTTCGTCGATGAAAACGATCGTTCGGTGATTCAAACGCCGATGTCTATCCTCTGCCTCTGTCATGACGGCCTTGACTTGCTTGATACCCACCAAAACAGCGCTGAATGCGACAAAGTGTGCCTTGCTGGCCGCAGCAATTAATCTTGCAATTGTTGTCTTGCCGCTCCCCGGCGGACCCCATAGGATGATGGATTGCAGAGTATCTCGTTCAATTGCTTCCCGTAATGGTTGTCCCGTATCTAAAATTTCGGTTTGACCAACAAACTCGTCGAATGTACGTGGACGCATCCGTTCGGCCAGCGGCGCGTAAGCTCCCTTACGAGTATCATCATCTATTTGAAAAAGGTGTTGGGTTTTCATTGGGTCATTCGACGTTGACGGTAAGCTTCGTAAACGACTAGTCCTGCAGCGACTGCCACGTTCAGGGACTCGACTCCGGCTCGCATAGGAACTGATACGGTGTCGTCCACCAATTCTACAATTTCCCGAGGGAGTCCGGCACCTTCATTTCCCAGCAGTATCAGGGGATTCGAAGGAAAGGTGTAAGAGAATAGAGAACTCCCATGCCGTGGGGTTGTTGCAAGAATGTTTAACTGTGCCTTACGTGCGCGCAACACAAGATCATTGATGTCGTTATGGCTAACCACTGGAATTCGAAAGGCGCTGCCCATGCTAGCACGTAGAGCTTTCCAGGAATACGGCTCGGCTGTTGCTCCTACTGTCACCACGGCTGTTGCCCCACCGCCGTCGGCGGCTCTGATTATAGCGCCGACATTACCTGGATCTTGAATATCTATGAGAACCAAAAACATCGCACGATTATTAGTCAAGAGATCGTCGAGGTTGGGGGATGGTCGTTCGGCAATCGCGACTACGCCTGACGGCTTGCGGACAGGGCTGATGGCTGACATAACTGACTTAGTGACCTTAACTATCCGCGTATTTTCCGTCTTCAAAGACGTTGCCAAGTTGAGAAGTTCTTCGTCTCTTGAATCGAGGCGATCGGTGTCGAAGGCTGCTTCTTGGATTGCAAGGCCAGCTGTTTTAGCTTCAACGATTAGATGGACACCATCAAGAAAAATACGATTATCAGTCTTAGATCGTTGCCTGCGGGTCACAGATCGGTACGAAGTAACGAGAGCGTTTTGGCGGCTTGAGATGAGCCTCATGGCCACAGGATAGCAGATGTAAGAGGTTCAAGACGTCACCAAGAACACTTAATCACGGAAGAGAACCTTGCCTGATCATATCGATACATGTAAGCGTGGCTCCCCATGAGGTTATTGATATGCTAGTCTAGGAGTCAACGGACGAGTCGTTATTGCGGTTGTGCTTAGTGTTATTTCCTATAGGCTCTGCATGATAAAAGCACGTCTATTAAAAAGATTCCAAGAACAGCTTCAAGTTCTTGAAAGGGAGTTGAAGTATGAGCTTCCAAAGGAAATTAAGTTTGCTAGGGAGTTGGGCGATCTTCGTGAGAATGCTGAATATCATGCCGCTAAGGAACGACAGGGTATCGTCAATGCTCAGATCAGCATGTTGAAGAAGAGGATTGCTGATATTTCCTTGATGAATTTAGATAAACTGCCTCACGATAAAGCAGCTTTCGGTTCTACACTAGAATTGAAGGAAGGGGATGGCGAGTTGGTTGTTTATCAACTGGTAATCGCTGAGGATGCCGAACCTGGTAAGGGTTGGATTTCAACATCATCACCAATTGGACGGGCGTTAATTGGCAAAGAAGAGGGTGATGAGGTGTTAGTGCCGACTCCAGGTGGCACCAGAACATTTGAGATTCTTAAACTTACGACGATTCATGAAGAGTAATCGATTTGCTAGTCGCTTGATTCAATAGGTTTTCTTACATTGGCTACAGCCAATCTCGCCTCAGACGTTCGGAATCAACAATACTCACCTAGTCTTCGTACCGCTCTTGTGCTGACTGGAAGCGGAACGGCAGGTGCATATCACGCGGGTGTACTGCGTGCACTGCAAGAAGCCGGTGTCAAGATCGATGTTGTGGCAGGCCAAGGGATGGGTGCAGTTAGCGCGATGTTTGCAGCTATTGATGGGGGTTCACGGCTGTGGGATAAAAATGGAATTTGGATGAGTGGTGTTGCTAGACAATTTTACCGGTGGCGAAAAATCTTCAGTGTGACTGGTTGGATATTACTGGCAGCCGTGGTAGCACTTGTGTCGCCGCTAATGCTCTTAGCCCTCACCGCTTTCATCTACCCAGCTTCGTTGGTGTTTAAATATACAGGATTTGATTCTGGAATAAGGTTAATTGACTACTACAGTCGCTGGTTAAACTCAGTGTTCTTGCCCGAAGCTTTGCCCCTAGTGCTGCCGAGAGTAGTAGTGTTTATTCTCTTGGCACTGATGGTCACGCTAGGCATTAATTATCTGTTATCCGTAGTGGTGCGAGCGAGGCGAAGAACCCGTGGTGCTCTGTGGAGAAAGATGTTTGGTGAACTGCTTAGCGTTACTGAGATTCGAGACTGCTTTGCTAAAGAACTGTGGAAATTAATTCGCGGTGCATCCCCAATCAGCCAACCTTTCACAGAAGAATTGAGCCATGGCTATGTTCAATT
>DODG01000146.1:2410-4919 GCA_003509065.1 Acidobacteriota bacterium | reverse complement strand
GGTAACGCAAACCTTTCCTCTGGTGCTGGTGCGCAGGGTTATTTCCAAGTAATGCCAGCGACGTTCCGTTCCCTGCGAGTGGAAACAAACATCGAAGCAGGCGTCAAGTATCTGACTCAAATGATTAAGCGATTCGACCGAGAAGATTACGCGGTCGCCGCTTATAATGGCGGACCCACTCGAGTAGCGCGACGACGGCCAATGTACCTCGAAACGCTGCAGTACGTACTTGGGGTAGGTCACTTTCGGAATGTCCTCAAAACTCACGAATCGTCACTCCGGTATCACGCTAACCAAGTCCAAGTAACAACGGTTGCTGAAGGTGACGACTGGTGGCAGTTATCGCAGCGGTTGAATCTCCCAATCCTGCAACTACGCCTGCACAACCCGTTTCTCGCGAACCGGCAATTGCGAGTCGGCCAACTCATTGCATATCCAACGGAACCACGAAACGACGTAGCGGTTCAACGTAATGGACATTTGGAATACGTTACCCGAATCGGCGACAACTATTTCAATATCGCCGGCACCATGGGTGTGAATCTAGACACGATGCGTAAAGATAATTCGCTGTGGCATCTTGAGAACCTACCGCCAGGTCTGCGCCTGACCCTCTCAACCAACTGGAAGGGAACACACGAAGTACATGCAGTGCAGGCTGGCGAAACCCTGCACACGATTGCAGAGAATCTCAAGTCAGACCCGTGGAGAATCATCTGGGACAATCAGATTTGGAATCAGAACCTCGAAACCGGTATGACCCTTCGGGTCCGAAAAGCACCCCCCAAACCGACCTATCTCGTGCATCGAGTCACCAGTGGTGAAAACCTTGGTGTTATTGCTCGCAGGTACGGCACTACAGTGCGGGCGATTCAATCTGCGAACACCTTAGGACGGGGCACGTTGATTAGGATCGGTCAACGTCTTCGCATCCCAACCGTAAAGTAGTGTCCTAGCTAGTTAGAGCTTCCAACCTCAAGCAATAGAGCGTGCTCCTACTGGAAGAAACTCGCGCACTCGATTGATGTTTTGGCTCCATTACTGACGCTTCGCTTGTTCCACCATACGTGCCACATCGGCCAACAACTCTTTAGCGTCATACACAATGCCATCCTTAATCGTGTACTTGACGCCTCCGACTTGTTCAACCATGCCGGTCTGGTCATTCAATTTCGCCGCACCAGTCCCGTAGAGCACTTGCAAGTTCTCTAAGGGATTCGCATCAACAATGACGAGATCAGCCAGCAGGCCTGGACGAATGATCCCATAGTCGATGGGAATGCCTAGTGGCTCATGTAATGTTTCGGCACCATTTAAAGTAGCAGAGCGAATCACTTCCAGTGGGTGAAAACCTGCTTCCTGTAACAATTCCAGTTCGCGAACGTATCCGAACCCGTACAGGTTATAGATGAACCCTGAGTCAGATCCGGTGGTAACACGGCCACCCTGATTCTTAAAGTCATTGAGAAACGACATCCAGACACGGTAGAAATTCTTCCAGGCGACCTCGTCATGGGTAGTCCAGTAGTACCAGTACGCACCGTGATTAATTCGACTCGGTTCAAAGAATTCCCATTGCGAAGGTAATGTATAGATGTCATGCCAATCAGCATTTCGGGCACGCATGACATCACGACCAGCCTCGTATATCGTCATCGTCGGGTCGATCGTTGTTCCAAGTTGAAGGAATTCATCGATGAGCGCTTGCCATGCGCTACTGCCTCGAGGATGAATTTGGTTCCAGAGCCGTGCCACTTGCCCAAATCGATGCTGCTCGTCGCTTTGATTATGGTCGGGCGGCCAATTCTGGACGGTATAGTCCTTTAATAGCGATTCAAATAGGCCGTAATAATGAGTCACCGTACCTAATCCGAGTCGCGCCGCATCGATAGCATTCATCCGTGCAACACCAGTTTGACCAAGATGCGCCATCGTTCCCATCCGGTGCTGCTTCGCTTCGTCAATGAGTGCAGCCATGATTAACGGGTCGTGGGATCCTAATTTCAGTCCTTGCACACCCTGCGTTGCAGCCCATCGCACCCACTCACGCGCGACCTCAGCACTCTCAACCGGTCCACCATCCCAGCCATTCCCGCTACCAGGACGCCCGTATGGTACGATTCGTGGTGCGACGATCTCATTTCTGGCACTACGGGCAGACTCTTCAAGCACCCAGTCGCGTGCTCCCGCTCCAGCATCCCGAACTGTAGTAACACCATGCCCCAGCCATAACTTGTAGGTGTACTCCGCTTCGGGCGCCTTGGGTGTTCCGCCAATATGCGTATGCAGATCAATAAATCCAGGCATGACGAACATCCCATGAGCATCGATCTCACGGATATCACCCTGAGATCGTGCATTCTCAGGAATCGTCGTACGAGGGGCTCCGCCACCTCCTACTGACTTGATTTGATTACCCTCGACAACAATGTCAACTGGTCCTCTTGCTGGCGCACCAGTACCATCAATAACTGTTGCTCCCTTGATGACTAGGCGCTGGTACGGTCCA
>DODG01000146.1:1945-2298 GCA_003509065.1 Acidobacteriota bacterium | reverse complement strand
AATAAATCCAGGCATGACGAACATTCCGTGCGCATCGATTTCGTGAATTGCACCTTGAGGTCGCGCAGACTCAGCAATCGGCGTTCTTGGAGACCCGACCCCTCTTACCGAAACAATCCGATTACCTTCGACAACTATGTCAACAGGTCCTCTCGCTGGCGCACCAGTACCATCAATGACTGTTGCTCCCTTTATGATTAGACGTTGGTACGGTCCATCGCCCTGAGAGCCACGCGGTGGAGCTGGAATCATCCCAGTTGACGGCTGACCAAATGCCCAACCGGTGCACACTAAGGAACAGGCCATCCAAAACCCGGTCAGTCTTCTGACCCTGTTCATATCTTCTCCTTTTG
>DODG01000146.1:0-1760 GCA_003509065.1 Acidobacteriota bacterium | reverse complement strand
TCCATCGCCCTGAGAGCCACGCGGCGGAGCTGGAATCATCCCAGTTGAAGGCTGACCAAATGCCCAACCGGTACATACTAAGGAACAGGCTATCCAAAACCCGGTCAGTCTTCTGGCCCTGTTCATATCTTCTCCTTTTGATTTATTAAACCAATCCTGAATGCCTGCGATACACCTGGTTGTTGCATGGACGACTTTCATCCACCTTCCAAAGCCGAGAGAATCGTAATCTCATCTCCTGCTCGGACCTTCACGTCCAATTCATCGCTCTTTAGTTGACGTCCATTCAGAAAGACGGCTAAGACTGGATTGAGATTTAGTGACTTCCACACCAAAGAGCCGAGCTCGGCATAACGTTCAGTGAGTGCTCGCAGAGTCGCTTCAACCGTGTCACCCTCCAGATCAACGGATTCGACCCCGCCGATTCGCTCAGAAAAGAGCGCCGGAAAGCTTACAGTAATACTCATAACGCTTCGATTTCTTTATTGAACACCGCCCAGACTTTGTCCTGCAACTCGGCAAAGAATTCACGAGTTACAAAAGATTCGGTTTGCACATTTGGATTCGGTTGTTCAAACACTTGATCCGGTAGTGTGTACTCCGAATCTTCATAGCCTTGCTTACGCTCAATTGCTAAGCCGCGAAGGTAGGCTCGACGCACAGCCGCCATCATTTCTTCAAGTGAAATATCCAAACTCCCCTCCACTTGCAGTGCCGCCACCGCCATCTTCTGGCTTAGTCCCCCGAACTTACACGTCCCAAGTAAATCGTCACGAACCTGATAGAGCCCTTTCTGAGTGATGGCCTTCACCCAGTAATCCATTGAGGTATCCCCTTCCATCACCAACGCCATAAAAGTAGCCATTGTCATATGTCCCCCAGCAATAGCCCATGGGTAGCCTGGGTTGGTTTCTGGAATATACGCTGGCAATTCCAGGCCTTTTACATGCATGGCATAACTAGTTTCTCCACACTGCTCGGACAACCTCTTGACGCCATGGCCCAGCTCCGGCAACTGACCATTGCCCGTATCTTCAACCAGAGCCATAATTTTTTCAGCATCCCCAAAGGTTGCACCGTTCATAATCGGTTTATCAGGATGGCGCTCGTTGTAATCGAGCACATACCCAATCGTTGTCCCGAGTGAGATCGAATCCATCCCCAGATTGTCACCGCGTTGCACAAGTTGCCAAGCTGTCGTGGGATCGTCGACGCCAAGGTTAGTGGCCAATAGATTCAGGGGCTCATAGTCGAATTTGGCCCTGAAAGATCCGCGGCTGCCATCACTCTTCTTTTCGTAGATGTTCTTATGACAATTGATGCCACAGCGATAACAGGATTCGGCTTTGATAACAAACTGGTCTTCGAGAGTCTCTCTGAATAAGCTAGTCGGGGTATCGTCCCCATTGGGCCGAAAATTGTTTTGTGGCAAAGTGTGTGTTTTATGGAGAATCGGAAAATTAGACCAGGTCCCTCCCAAACCACCCTTGTTCGCTTCTCTAAACTTTGTCGAACCAGGCCCCTGTGCGATTTTCTTGTTTAGTTCTTTAGTCTCCGGCGCTAACTTCGTATGTTTATCGGCACTCCGCGCAACGAAGCCGATTATGTTTTTCGAACCCATAATCGTGCCCATGCCGCCACGGCCGGCAAATCGACACTTGTCATCTCCAGATTTGAGTTCGTTTTCTGTACTCATTGCGACAGCAGCAAAATAGCAACCAGTATAGTTTTCACCCGCAGGCCCAATGACAGCAAAGTGC
>DODG01000194.1:2218-2562 GCA_003509065.1 Acidobacteriota bacterium | reverse complement strand
ATCGGTCCTGTTCACTGGCGAGGTCGGCTGGTGGGTTACACGGCCTGTCTGGCCCACCACGTAGATGTCGGCGGAGGGGCTCCAGCATCAGTAGGTGCTTTCAGAGAGGTATTCCAAGAGGGAATAATTATCCCGCCAATCAAATTTGTGACTCAGGGTGAACTCGACGATGACCTATTCCGTTTAGTCCTCTCACAAATTCGCTCAAAACGTGAAACGGCCGGAGACTTCCGCGCACAGATCGCCTCAAACCGAACAGGGGCCATCCGCATCAACGAGATCATTGACAAGTACGGTTTAGATGATTTCGATTACTACATTAACGAAATCATCGAATACACGGA
>DODG01000194.1:0-1860 GCA_003509065.1 Acidobacteriota bacterium | reverse complement strand
AAGTTACCCAAAGGAGTTTTTTCCGCTAAGGGATTTGTTGATAACGACGGATTCACTGATGAGGTTGTGAATCTGAAGGTGAAAGTCACCATAGACGATGATGGGGTAAAGTTCGACACAACCGGATCCGATCCCCAACGCCGGGCTCCAGTGAACTCTACATTTGCGCAGACCTTTTCAGCGTGTGCCTATGCTCTGAGAGCTCTCATGGATAAAGACTTGCCGGTAAACGACGGCTTTTACCGTTATGTTCACGTGAATGCGCCTGAAGGCACCGTGACCAACTGTGTACATCCCGCACCAGTTGTCGGCGGATGGGAAACACACGTGCGATTGAACGATCTTATTTTCGAAGCCCTCGCACCCGCATTACCGGACGCTGTTTGCGCAGGGACAAAATCAATGCAATGCCATTCGGGTTTCGGTGGTCATAATCATGAAACCGGTGAATACTACTGTTTCCTCGAAACACTGGCAGGCGGCTACGGTGCACGTTCCAGATCGGATGGCCCAGATGCTGTCCAGTCGCATGGTCAGAACACCGAAAACGCTCCAATCGAAGAAACCGAAAGCAACTATCCCGTGCGTATCACAAGATATGAACTTGTCCCAGACTCCGAAGGTCCAGGAGAATTCCGAGGCGGGCTTGGCTTACGCCGAGATTACATGTTCCCTGAAGAGGCAACGTTCACAATTCTTGCCGACCGTGATAAAGCTGGACCAAGGGGGCTTTTCGGCGGTGAACGCGGCAGCACGTCTGTTTACGCCCTCATCAAAAACAACGTCGAACAACACCTATCGTCCAAAACAACGCTGCAATTAGATCCAGGTGATGTGATCAGTTACCGCACTTCAGGTGGCGGAGGCTACGGCCCGGCCTTTAACAGGGATCCCCAAGCTATTCTCGATGACGTCCTCCAGGGCAAAATTTCCATAAATCGCGCTAGAGAACGCTACGGAGTGGAGATCAGCTTGTCGTCTCAAAAAGTCGACATGGCGAGCACCGAGGATTTACGTCGTGGCCAATAAGGACGTCCTCAATCGAATTGACCCAATTCAATTCGAAGTTGTTCGGTCAGCTTTAACCCAGGTAACCGAGGAAATGGCTGCTGCCCTAAGGCGTTCAGCGTACTCAACAAACGTCAAAACCAGACAGGATTTCTCCTGCGCTTTCTTCGACCGTGATTGCAAGCCCATCTCACAGGCATTTACTCAACCAGTCCACCTAGGGTCATTTGTAGAACTTATCCCGACTTCGGTCGAAGCATACGGGGCAGAAAACCTAAATCCCGGCGACATGCTGGTCGTAAATAATCCATTCGGAGGTGGTTCGCACCTCAACGATGTGACGGTTTTTGGTCCCGTTCATCATGAAGGCAAACTTATTGGATATGTAGCTTCACTCGCCCATCATGTAGATGTTGGTGGAGGAGCTCCGGCATCAATTGGTCCCTTTCAGGAGATTTTCCAAGAAGGCGTGATCATTACGCCAGTCAAACTTGTCAGACAGGGAAAAATTAATGAGGATATCTTCAAACTGCTACTTGCCCAAATTAGATCAAAACGCGTCACTGCAGGAGATTTCCGGGCTCAAATCGCTGCGAACACCGTAGGATCGAGACGACTGACTGAACTCGTTAGCAAGTATGGCTTAAATGATTTCGACCGATATGTTACCGCTGTAATTGACTACACAGATCGACGAACCCGAGCTGAAATCGCAGACATACCTGATGGTATTTACGAATCCGAAAGTTTTCTAGATTTCGACGGATTCACTGAAAATATTGTCAACCTTAAGACCAAAATTACCGTCGAAGGTGAAACAGTATATTTCGATTTCGATGGCTGTGACCCACA
>DODG01000251.1:1392-5985 GCA_003509065.1 Acidobacteriota bacterium | reverse complement strand
GGTAGAACGAGTGAAACATGTCGCCTGGTCCATGTCGATGACCATATAGGCTTCGAACACCGGGTTGAACGGGATGTCATCGCCTCTCAGATTGGTTACCCAAGCAATCTCGTCCAATTTCGTCAACACCAACCTGTCGGCATCGGCGTCAACCATCTCTTTACGTACGCTCAAAAGTTTCTCCGCGACTCCCATTCCCGTCACGCTCTCATGCAAAGCGTAAATCGAATTAGACGGCGGTGCAGGTTGTTCTTCCCAAACAGAGTCCACCAGATTTCCATCTATAGGCACCATTTCAGATCCTTCAGAATGCAGAGACGACGAGTAGATTCTATGCGCTTGGATCGAAACCACTGATGGATCAAATCCCACTCTGATACTACCTCGCTCTTCCTCCATCTCCGTTAGCCACTGGCTCAACGTAGACTCACCACTCAATCCGAGTCTGTGGACACGGAACTTGTTTAGGTCAACTTCTTCGTCGGCCTGCAAGTAGTAGCGAGAATCCACAAATAGATGATTGCCTTCAGGAGAAATTATCGCGTCACCGGCCGATCCTGTGAATCCAGTTATTGCGGCGCGACGCCGACTGTATTCAGGAACATATTCATTCAGATGAGCATCAGAGGACAGCACAAGATATACATCCACCCGGGATTCCCTCATATGCTGGTACAACGCGTTTAGCCGGCTTGTTAGCTGTTCCTCGTAATTAACCATATTGAAATAACTTCCTTAATGCGATTCGCCCGAGGCATTCTTGATTCTACGTCGGACTAAAGTAAATCTTTCCTTATGAAACGGTAGTTTATAGTTTCAATCAACAACGATAACACCCTCACCCAAAGTTCAACCAAGGTTGTAATCCACCAACGGTTCACAAACCTAACGGTCTAAGCCTTAGATTGGCAAACGATATCTAATTACGTTTAGATTGTTATTATCTAAGTGAAGCAGGACTGTATGCAATACAGTTAATTGATGCGATTAACATGCAATCAACAATGTTCATGATTACAATTTAAAGAATGAAAATATCCGTTCGGTATTAGGTTCATTTCTAATATGCATAACCTAATCATCAATGAACGCTTCGATATATTGTAGGCATCATAACCGCCTTCAACCTACGTTCGTATACTCGCGGGTCATCAAGCCGTTCCGATGATTTGACAATGGCGAGTATCACTTCTCTGACTTGCAGATTAAGGAGATACATTGGGACAGCGTCATTCCTGGAAACCTACGATTGTAAACTTCTTGGCCGACCGGGTCTTACTAGTCGTTGGTGCGGTGTTGATCTTCACTTTACTACTCCTATACCCCATGTTTCAGATGGCTCCATATCTACAAGCTTCACCAAATCCTCCGGGTGAAGTATTTGAACTCCAAAAAGACCTAAGCGACAAGTTCCCAAATTCAATTCACTTCACACCGTTCTTATTGGAATCTAAAACCGAAGACGTGCTGACACCCAGTGTATTGCTAGAGTTTAAGAAGCATATGAAAGGTTTGTTCGCCAAGGACATGAGAGGCGAACTAGCGGGGGGCAAGCTTGAACAGCAACCCTATCTAACCAGTTATTTAGACCCTGACATAGGAATCCTTATGGCAGGTGCCCACTCAATCTTAAGCCCCATCGAAGATAGGTTAGCTGCCTTAGGAACGACAATCGAAACCGCATCGGTAGAAGAGGTGAAACTAGCAGTACATCTATTGATCTCTGATTCTAAAACGACAGGAATTCTAGACTTTCTCTCTCGCCATGCGACCTACACCCCGAAGACGGTCATGGGAGTTGAAATTAAGTGGTGGACTTCACCTGCAATGACATTCAGTGTCATGACAGACAATGAAAAGCTAGGTGGAGGTGGAATGGAAATCGGCGTCGGCGGTGGTCCAGATGTGATTGCCAAAGAGCATCTCAACAGACGTATAAGAGATGCTATGGCAGAAGGACCCGCTCCTTATGATATTTGGGGCATCGCTATCGACGCTAACCTAGAAGCTCAAGACGAGGGTGAGACCGCTGGGATATTCATAATGTTCACTGTGATAGGAGCACTCTTAGTTGTTGGGCTGACTTTGAAGTCCTATTGGGCAACCGCTATATGTGGAATCGGACTAGGAGTTCTGATGATATGGCTAAAAGGCATATCTGGTTTGATAGGCCTAAAAAGCGGGCTGGTTATAGACCTAATAGTACCGATAAGCATGGTTTCTCTTGGAGTTGACTTCGCAGTCCATGCATTGCGTCGCTACAAAGAAGAGCTGGATAACCATCAAACACCTCGAATAGCCTTAAAGATCGGCCTCTCCGGAGTACTAGGAGCATTGATCCTCGCGATGGCTACTGACAGCATCGCGTTCTTGTCGAACCTGTCATCTTCGATCGAGGCTGTCATTCATTTCGGAAGCGCCGCAGCCATCGCAGTTTTAGCATCATTCCTCATACTTGGTGTGGTAGCTCCGATGACCTTGATGAGAATAAACGAACTTGTTATCACATCTGGTATACGCCACAAAGGTAATGGTTACGCTGCTTTCCGTTTGGCTAGTACTTTAAGCGTGGCTATAACAGCTGGGGTAGCCATCATATTAATGGTTGCGGTCAGCAAGCTAATTGGCGTCCTAATCCTTGGCACCGCGGCATTATTATTCATTGGGATACCGCTCGTTTACATCGTCATGAAATCAACGAACCGAAACGCATCTGATCACTTAAGACCCAATCATCTACATAATACCTCAGACCTAGTATCCATACCCCAGACAGAAATTTTGGTAACGGCGGCGACAACTCATTCAAAGCTTGTATTGATTATTGCTGCGATACTAACTGCTATTTCGGTCTTCTATGCAGTCAAGCTAGAACCCACATTTGACGTGAAAGATTTCTTTGATTCTAAATCTGAGATGGTCATAGGGTTGGACAAACTTGATGAACATGTTGGTGATAACGGGGGTGAACCAGGGGTCGTCTATATCAGGGGTAATCTGACGGATCCTCAAGCGGTAATGGCCATCTCAGCGTTCATAGATTCTTTGAGAACGATTGATTATATCGCCGAAACGCCCAGCGGCAGCGTAACTGCCGGGTTAAACATCGTAAATATCTCGAATATCATCTCAGCCAGCCCTGCGACCATTGCGACTATCACATCAGAAACTGGGATATTGATAACCGACACCAATCACGATGGGATACCAGATTCTCGAGAACAACTTGACGCGGCACTGGCTTTTTCGATCGAGCACGGTGTTCTCGGACCCGATGGTACGACGATGTTGATTCCGGACCAAATTAGGCAAGCGGTATACCTTTCAGACGACGAAGAACACATAACTGGTATCTGGTTCCAAATTCCGGGCACACGTGATCAGGCGATAATAGCGGCAACGGAACAGTCTTTACAGCCCTATCTGCAAGATCTCGAAAGCCACGAACTTATCTCAAAAGTGGGGCTGACAGGATCACCGTTTACTAGAAAAGCACAGCTATCTGCTTCTACTCGTACCCTTTACACCTCATTGCCCATTGCCTTGATCGCGGCGGTCATTCTATTGGCCATAACGATGCGATCTATAAGATATGCAATTGCCACAGTAATTCCTATTCTCCTAGTAGTAGCTTGGCTATACGGAATCATGTACGTTTCTGGGTTTTCACTGAATTTTGTAACGGCGATGATTGGAGCAATTTCCATCGGTATCGGGATAGATTATTCGATACACATTACCGAACGATTTAGAGAGGAGCTGAATCGTACAAATAGTACAACCGACGCCATTAAGATAACGGCGAGTGGCACGGGAGTTGCTTTGGTAGCTTCAGCTGCGTCTAGCATAGTAGGGTTTGCAATCCTTGGATTTGCGCCAATGCCCATGTTCGCCGCATACGGGCAGCTTACCGCCGTAATGGTATTTCTAGCCCTTATAGCATCGCTGATTGTACTGCCTTGCCTCCTGCTAGTTGTAACGGAGGCACCGACATTAACCGCAGAAACCAAACCAGAACCGATACATCAAAAGCCATGACATTTAGTAGCCCTGAAGAATATTGCTTGGCTTTACAATGTGGTCTTTTGTGTTAATTGGCAAATGTTCTTAACATTACAGACATATAAATGGAAACACATTAGAAATCCGCAGTGAATTTTAATAGTCACGCCTAAGATGACTTAACTATTTCTTATCTTCCACCAACTTAACACCCCAAACAGCAACTATGGATAACAACGCCATAGCAGATGCTACCCAATAAGCCAAAGCGTAACTCCCATGTATATCAAACATTAATCCAGTAAATATTCCACCGGTCGCCCATCCTATCCCTCGGCCTACATCGACCATCCCCATAACCCTGCCTAATACGTCTGGACGGTAAATGTCAGCAGCTTTAGCACCCAATATTAGACCGCTTAACCCATCGCTAAACCCTGACAGAACTACAAACAGTATTAAAGCCCAAAAATTGGCTCCATCTGTAAATAAGATAACGACTACTATGGCAAAGAAGGTCATGCTCATAGCAATGGTGAAAACAATTTCTCGACCCAGCCTGTCTGACAAAATACCAAAACTAGGACGGGC